>JACQLJ010000025.1 GCA_016234065.1 Candidatus Pacearchaeota archaeon | reverse complement strand
GTTAGAAAAGTAATTGATGAAAATAGTTATTTAGACAAGTTTTTGCATGGAACAGGACATTCTCTTGCTGATAATGATGTTCATGGATATTATCCATATCTTAATTCCAAGAGTTTTGGGCTTGAGCTACTTAAGAATGTCGGATATACTATTGAGCCTGGAATTTATTTGAAAGGAGAATTTGGAGTGAGAAGTGAAATTGGTTTTTATATCGATGATGGGATGGAGTTTGTTTTAACCAGCCCTTTACAGAAGAAAATTGTTAAGGTTTGATTGAATCTGTAAATTCAGCCTGAAACTGTCCAATAATTCACTTTTTAGCTATTTTCCATAATTCTTCAAAATATCTTTTTTGATTTTCAGCCATTTCCTTACTTTTTATTATAACTGCAAAGGGTTCCTTTGTCCATGATTGCAAGACCACCTTATCTGAATAAATGATTGTAGCAGTTGGAGATTCTAACTCAATTGGCATAAATTTATATTTTGTATAATTTAAAGTAGACTTGAAAATTTTAATCTTTTCACGCGATTGTTTTGTATTATTATAAATAACCTTCATAACTACTTTCCGATTTATTCTTCTTTTATGCCAATCACCCATAAATGCTGGAATTATCTCATAAGATGAACGAGAGCTTCCATACGCCAAAAATTCTTTTACCCGAGAACGTAAAATATCTTCCATAATCGTTTTCATTCCTTCTTTTCCTTCGTAAATTTCTACTTTAGGTCTTTTTGTTCCTTCTTTCTTGTAAATTAGTTCTAATTCAGACATTACAGAAGAAATTGCAGTTTCCTTATCTCTTAGAATAGTGAGAAATTTTTTCGGGTGGACTGCTAAAAAATGTTTTTTATTGCTCTTTATAGAATAAGAGACCAAACCCCGTTCAATTAGTCTTTCTAAAATATCATAGACTAATGTTCTAGGGAGATTACTTTTTATTGAAATATCGCTTGCAGTAGCATCCGCAATTTCTAAGGAAGCAAGATAAACTTTAGCTTCTTTTTCTGACAATCCGAACTTACTCAAACTTTTTAGTAATTCATTCATGTCGTAAATAATTTACGGCCAATATTTAAAAGTTGTGGTTAAGGAGATTTTTTATGGGATTATTATATACAAAACCCTCTGGTAAAATAGAAGTTTCGCCTGATTGGACAAAATATCTTTTAGCTACTCATCCTGTGGTATTCATCACAACTATTGGAAAAGCAAGTGGTAGATTTAAAACAGATATAGCTCCATTTGCTACTTGTCTTGATACTAGTTATAACCCTCCTTATGTGCAGATTTCTTGTGCAGTCAACCAACATGTAGAACATGGTCAGCAACCAACTAAAGCAAAAATGAATACCTTCCTTAATATTAATCAAAATGGGCTTTTCATAGTGAATGTTCCACCAAGAGAACTTCTTTCTAAATTAGATATAGTTGCTAAACCATATCCGAGAGGTAAATTAGAAGATAAAATAGTTTTAGCAAAACTTACAAAGATAGAACCATTTATCTTACCACGAATATACGGTATATACCCTCCATTAATTGCCGAATGTTTAGTTCATTTAGAATGCAAGGTTGTTGATATTCACAGACCAAAAGGTAGCGACCATTACAACATAACTGGGCAAGTTGTTGACGCATCTTATGATGAATCTCTTGGAAGAGACATAGATGAAATAAGAGAGAGATTAGTTAAAAGAATATGGCACCATTTTGGGTCTAAAGCCAGCAATCCCAATAAACGTTTCATTGCTTATCTAGAAAAAGATGAAATTGCCACATCGGTAACTTTTCACCTAGAGAAAGCAAGCAGATAAATTATGGGACTAAACTATCTGCTAAATTTGATATAACAAGATTCATTCTGAATCTTGAGCCTTCTCATTCTCTTTTACAGATCGAATGCGAAGGAATTTATAATGAGCTTCTTTTGTTTGAGTGTTTTCTGGAGATTTTGATTTAAGAGTGTAGATTTTCTTGCCTTTTTTATCTAAATAGTATTTTAATTTTGATGGCATTTTTTATTTTTTGTAATGGAATATTGAGCATCCTCTAAATGTGTGGGAGATTTGCTTTTCTATCTTTCCGTTTGGATCGATTTCTAAAAGAACATTTGCGAATGGTTCACGAGATGAGTCTAATTTAACGAAATCAGAGGATTTAAATTCATCCAGCAGTTTTTTGTATTTTGTGTTATATTTTAGAAGTATTTCTTCCCCTGCTATGGCTGGGATGTCTTTTTTGAATGTTTTGTGAAAGATTTCTTTTGCTCTCGCTAATTGATATCCTGTTGTTAAGATTAGGGGATTTGATAGGTTGTTTTCTTGCAGAATTTTTTTACTGAACTTTGCATTTTCTATGGTATCAAGAGATTCTTCTTCAAGTAAAAAGGCTGGATCAGGAATTTTATAATTTTCTTGAATAATCTCCTTCATTGCTTCTGCTTCAGATTTTTGGATACAGAGAGTGTCCCCTCCAGAGAGAATAATTTTTTTGATATGGCCGGCTTTGTATAGCTCTGCTGCAGCCAAGGCCAGGACATGAGTTGCGATGCTTGGTTTATAACCTGATTCAGAAGAATCGTCTTTCTCCCAGTTCTTTCCCAAAACAATTAGTGAATCATAGCTATCATTCATCTCTAATTCAGGAGAGAACTGTTTATTAAGATTTTGCAGGTTATATTTGAAGAGAGTTATTGCCGCTATAATTAGTAAGATGAGAGGAATAATGATTAAAATCTTTTTCATTTTGTTAGATTATAATAATTAAGAGAGTTTATATATTTCTTGGAGTATCTTTTTATAGAGAAAAAGAAAAAATGAGGGATTTCATTTTTTATCTTTGGATTCGAACTTGAGAAATTTTGCTTTTGCTTTTTCTTCTATTTTGGAGAGAATTGATTCTGCCTGAGCTTCTGCGTCTTTGTAGTTCGGAGCTGAAAGAGTTAGAG
>JACQLJ010000020.1 GCA_016234065.1 Candidatus Pacearchaeota archaeon | reverse complement strand
TTTCTAAGATTATCCTGATTTATGCCGTCATAAAATTTGAAGTTATCCATTAAACCCTCTATAAGATAAATCCTTAATAACTGCAACTTGGCTGCCGTAATAACAAGAGCCATTTGGAATCTGCTTAACACTATGACAGCACTCAATTTCAATGTAATCAGTAGACGGAGTTACAGAAAAATTATCACCATCTTGATTGAAAGTAATGCGACAACCAAAACAAACACATTCTTTAGTATAAACAGGAATAAACTCTTTTTCTTCTTGTTTGCTCTTGTTAGGGCTTAAACCGCCAAAATAAGCGAGAGCTGCTATAGCAACTAAAACCACTAGAATAGCCCAGCCATAAGTCATTATAAAATCAATTGCCTGAGATTTTTTATTCATAATTTACCACAACTTTTTTGATTTCCACCATTCTTTTATTCCTTTATCTTTGATTTGCTGAATGTTCATTCCTAAACCTATCAATAGTAAAATAAAATATATGAGCACTACAAAAGCAAAAATTCTAAATATTCCATCTGCTTTTTTTGTTGCATTTTCATAAATGGTTAATTTATTGTTGAGTAAGTCATTACATTGAGAATAGGTAAACTGTTCAGTTCCTCCTCCACCCCCACTCATGCCTCCATCGGCAAATGCAATTGGAAATAAAAAAATGATAAGCACAAAATAAATAAATTTCATTTAAATCCCCTCTGCCTTTGGTGCTGAATGCTGTGATACTGAAGGGAATATGATTCCCTTAAATGGCGTTCCGTCGTCAATTTCTTCCCTATTCCCTTCAGCGTCATAAGTTACAAGCAGTTTGCCAGCAATCATGGCTTCATATTTTTTCAGCTTAATCAGGTCTTTCTGCTGATACTTCATAAGGTCATAATTATTTGCAATCTCTGATGCCTGAGTGGACATCTGCTTGAACGACATGACATAATCCGTTGTTATCCATATATCTCTGGTTATGTCTCCTGTATCCTGCGTTGCGTAAACAATTCCCATTCTGTTGTTTCTTGCTTCCTTGTTAATCATAGTGAATGACTGCAATGACGGAAGATGCCTCAGAATGTCCTGTATCTCGTCAATAAAGCACCATAATTCAATATTGTTTCTTTTTATTATATCATTGTCCTGATTTTTAAATATATCATTCAGGATGAATCTTTCGTAAGGGGCATAATATTTGTTGAACCTTAGCTTGTTCGTTATCAGAATCGGGACAATATCGGCAAATAGGCACGCATTCCAAGGATAAAACGCAAATTTTTCCCCGTTATATTCGACAATCCATTTTGAGGGAATGTTTGTATTGACATCAAAAATCTTGGATATATACAATTCTTTCAGCAATCCAAAAATCATAGTCCGAGAAGTTTCTGGGATTGTGTATGCTTCCTGCCTTTGAATAAGCTGACTTTTGCCGCTTATTACGGTTTGCTCCACCCATGTTTTTTCATTGACAAGCCTTTGTATATCGTCAAGATTTTTAACATAGATTAATCCGTCTGGTCTTACATTTTCCTTATTGTCAAAAATCAGATTTTTTACGTATTTTTCTGATTTGTGCATTTCATCCTTTGTTCCTTCAAAGAACTGGTTCGGCTGCTCCATTATGTCCCGCCAAGGCAATGCTATCTTAAACCCGACTTCATTTTCAAATTCAATATTTGTTAAGTCATAAACAGACGGAAAAAGATAGACACATGATAATGGTCTTGTTGTTTCTCCAATCTGCTCAAGCCATTTGATAAAATTCTTATGCTTATCATAATCCCAAGGCAGACTCCAGCTTTTTGTCTGAAAAGCAACTCCATCATTCAGTATAGCCACTCTTTTATGCCATTTATGATGAACTCTGTCTGCCAATCCATGCAAGAACAGGGATTTTCCCATTCCTTTTTTTCCAAACACCCCGATTGTGGGGTTATCCTTCATCTGAGGAATGCACACAAGAAATTGCTCTGTTAATAAAACTGGGATTTCTGGTATTGAGATTTTTTCTTCCTCTTCCTGATATGTGAATGGATGCATGTCTTGGATGTATTGCTCATAAATATTGGGATAATCCTCTAATTTTGTCTCCCTATGATATGTTTTTGGAACTCTTCTTTTGAGATAGACTTTTTTTCCAGTGCTGTTTCTTCCGATTAATCTAATCCAATTTTCAGCATAGTTGTATTCTATCTTATGCTCTTGGGGAATATAACCAATATGCGGATAATTTGAGCTTGTTTTTACCAAGAAATATTCAACTTGCTGCTTAAAAAAGAATTTGTTTATGGCTCTTTGCCTTGAAATCTGAAAACCCATCCTCATCAGGTCATCATAAGATTCAATTAATCTTATTTTATTATTGCCGAGTGATACAAACTTATGAAGAGTGTATTTTGTTTCAAAATCTTTTAGGTTATAAAGATTATCTTTTTCTTTATAATCCAGAATTTTAGAATTTCCAGCAGAAATACTGATTCCCCTTTCTTTTAAGACTTGCTGTACGTATAGGTGTTTATTCATTTTAATTTAGTGTTGTTTGTGCCTTTTGTTTAACTTATATATAAAGCTTGTGGTGGTGGTAGCTTTGTCCGATAAGTGCCTTCTGTCCGAATAGTCGCAATTCTGTCCGAAAAGTATTTTTATAATATTCAAATGGGAATTATGTGAAAAGAGAAACAT
>JACQLJ010000001.1 GCA_016234065.1 Candidatus Pacearchaeota archaeon | reverse complement strand
TTCGGGGAGATAATAAATTAAAATGGAAGAAAAATTATTTAATTTATTGGAAAGTTGTGGATTCACCGATTTGGATTTGGACAGTTTTTTATGATACTGTGAAATACGCAGCCAAACTTATGGAACAATGTTCAATATAGATCACATCCTTATACTTTATGAACTTGCAGGGGAAGAATATAAAAATATACATGAAAGTAACGTAGGTATTGGAATAACGATGCCAACAACACAATCTACAGAAGAATACAGAGAGACGAAAAACAAAACGCCCAGAAGCAAAGTTTCTTTAGATTATGACGAGATGAAAAGAATAATCTCTAAAATAAGGGGGAAAAATCCAGATATTTTATACATTTAATCTTAGTTAATTTTATAACATAGTTTTTCTTTTCCATTTTTATGGATTTTATTTTTGAAATTAAAGATAAAACAGGAAGAAAAATAAGATTGACGAAAAGACAATGGGAGCATATAATCGCGAGACATCCCCAGATATCTTCAGAAAAAGAAAAGATAATTGAAACCCTTGAAAATCCAGATAAGATGGTGGATCCAGCACAACCAGATTCAAATAAGAGATTTTATTATAAACACTATAAAAATAGACCGTCTCCAAATAAGTTTGTTAGAGTAATAGTCAAATATTTAAATGGCGATGGATTTGTTTTAACAGCACAATTTATGCATCAGACAAAATGAACGGGAAAATATACGATATATATTATGATGAGGAAGGGGATTTCTTAGAGATATCTTTTGATGATCCTCCAGAAACAGAATATACAGAAGATTTGGATTCTGGAATATTTGTTACAAAAGATGAGAAGACAGATGAAATAAAGAGCATAGGAATATTGGATTTTAAGAAAAGACCACATGTTTTAAGAGAAACATTGCAAAAGTATAATCTGAAATTCCCGCTTAAAATAGCTTTTTGATATATTAAATATTTAAACGACGAAGGTTATTAATAACAGCGATTTCCGTTAAATTTATATATATATTTCGTATAAATTACTAATGAATAAATGGGTGATAATTGGGATAATTGTTATACTTGTTTTGGGAATTGTTATAGGGATTTATGTTTTTCAGAATTCTATAGGAGAACAAGGAAGTCAAAATCAAGGAACAGATGGAACAAATAATGCTCCTGAAATTCCCGGAGAAATTTTAAATGGAATGTTTGATGCTTTAGAGCAAGGATTAAACCAAAATGGATAATAAAAACAAATTTCTAATATTTTTTGTCGCTATTATTTTAATTGCTTCTGTTTATTTCATAACTTCAATTACTTTTACAACAGGAACTTATGTTGAAATGTTCCCTGCATTTAGCGGAACTGTTTGTGTTTTGGAAGATGAAAATTGCGTTGATGGAACGGAAAAATCAATAGATTTTGCTCTCGCGAATGTTTGGGCTAATGAAGAATTTGCTTTAACTGACAGAACAAATTTTCCAATTCCTATAATTATATTAGACAATGTAAGATATAGGGGAACTGGCGGGCCTCTTTTTTATGGGGCATCTGTTGAAAATGAAAGAGATTTAATGATACAAGTTATGGAAAAAATACATCAAAATAACAATAATATTCGATTTGGAAGAGAAGGAGGATATGCAAGCGAAGATTTGCCCGAGGGATTTAGGCTTTCTGGAATGAACACACTTAACGACGATGGCTCTGAGATTATAAATACTATGCAAATTGTTTTTGTTGAGGAAGGGAGTATTTATACCGTTGATACATCTCAAACTGGAAATATAACTGAATTATCTTTAAATTTAAATGGACAAATTTACACCCTCATTTCTATTGAGAAAGAAGTGACAGAGCCAATAACTTATACTTTTGAGGGATAAATTTCTCCCCAGTTAACTTTATAACTTCTTCATCTTTTGATTTTTCATGAAAAGCGGTGAAATGAAATCAAAATTTTTTTCCCATTCAAGGCTTTCGGCGTTTGAACAATGCAAACTCAAATACAAATTCAGATACATTGACAAGATAATTCCAGAGATGGAAAAAACAATTGAGTCGCATCTTGGAAAAGTCGTCCACAGCACGCTGGAATGGCTTTACAGGCAGATAAAAAATGGCTTTGTTCCCACAGTGGATGAAGTTATTTTTTATTATTCAAAAGCATGGAAGGAGGAATACGAGGAAGGAATTCCGATAATAAAAAAAGGGCTTGACTCGGAGCATTATTTCAACAAGGGCGTTCAATTCCTTATCAATTATTACACAGAGCACAAGCCTTTTGACGACAACACAATTGACGTCGAGAAAGAAATAGAGCTTTCGCTTGATGACACGGGAGAATACAAAATTCGGGGATTCATAGACCGCTTGGCGATGAATCCGAAAACAGGAGAATACGAAGTTCATGATTACAAAACTTCTGGAAATTTTCCCTCCAATGAAGACATTGAAAACGACAGGCAGTTGGCATTGTATGCCATCGGAATAAAGGAGATTTACGGAAAAGAAAAAGACGTGAAACTCATCTGGCACTATCTTTCGTTCAACAAAAAAATACACTCGAAAAGAACAGACGAGCAGCTTGAAAACCTGAAAAAAGAAACTCTGAAACTAATCAGGGAAATTGAAGCAACAAAAAATTTTGAACCGACGAAATCAAGCTTGTGCCACTGGTGCGAATACAAACCGATTTGTCCCGCATGGGGAAACAAGCCTCCTGAAAGACAGACTGAACTGGGCGATTTTTGAAATTCAAAAATAATTTTTTTTGGATAACTTGTCAAATTTTTCCTGAAAATAATTTGCCGGAAGAGAATAGTCTAATAAAACCCCATCCAAACTACGCAGTTCTGATGTAAGTGCCTGATTTATTCCATTAAAAAAATTTCTATCATTTCTATCTCTGTTAAAATGAACAATAAGCTTTGTTATTTCATCCTTTTTATATCTGGCTTCAGCATAATCGACTTCCCCATTTCCATCTCTGTCGCATATAGTGACATCTGACAAATCTTCCTCGATATAATTTACACATTTTGGTTCAAGGTTAATATTTTGAGAAACGCATCCAAGAACCAAAAATCCAAGCGCCAATTTTGAAATCAGATTTGCCCACGGTGATTAAATTTCATATTTTTGCGGGAATTAATCATTTTATTACAACGGGGTACGATTATGTTCTTGAAGATATCGGTATCAGGCGTTCAGGAG
>JACQLJ010000022.1 GCA_016234065.1 Candidatus Pacearchaeota archaeon | reverse complement strand
GTGAAAATCACCCTAACTGGATTTAAGTGCGAGCGTTGCGGGCATGAATGGGTGCCAAGAAACAAGCAGGAACCAGCTGTTTGTCCTTCGTGCAAATCTCCATATTGGAATAGACCTCGTCGGAAAAAGAAGGCCCAGAAATCTACAATTTACAGGTTTTTACAGGTTTTAGCCTGCTTGGTTTGATTATATTCTTCATAATACTAAATCTTGGCCTTCTTTTCTGCGCCTGCTGTTGCTGAAATGTCTGGTTCCTATTGACACCATACTGGTAAATTAAATTGTTTGGGATAAGGTAAACATCAAACGAGCCGTCCATCCTTGAAAAATCAAGAAAATACAAATCATCCCAGACAGATTTCGGTCCGAATGAAGTTAAATCCTCTGGAATACTGCTTGCTTTAATCTGCAGTCTTCTCCCAGTCTTCAAATTAAGAACATCAAAACTGCCAGAAGTTTTCCCATAAACTTTTATCAATCTGACGCAGTCTGGGAAAAACACACAGAAAGCTCCTTCAGATATTGCTTCTGGAAGATTTATGCCTCTGGTTGAAATCTGCTTAACTCCAGTGTTTGCTGTCTTCCAGTTGTCAAATAGTTTTTTGATAAAAACCCTATCCTGCAGGCTGAATACCATAATATCTGCCTTAAAATTCTGTCCGGCAATATTAACCTGCCTCGTGATTTTCTGCATGAAATTTAAACGGCAAAGATATTTTTAAGACTTCCTAAAAGTCCCGTAGAATTAATGATTACTTCTTCTCTTTATTTTCCTTTGCTATATTAACTGCCCTGTCTTCTTTCTCCGCACCTTTTTTAATTTCAGCAACTTGCTCTTCCTTTTGATTTTTTGAAATCCATCTAACTTTTCTTCTGCGCATAGCCATATTTTTCCTGCACTTTGAGGAGCAAAGATAATCAACTTTTCCCGATGCTTTGACAAAAGTCAGTCCTCTATGAACATCGTATTCTTTCTTGCAATAAGTGCATTTAGGCATTTTTTCTCCCTTCTAACAATCTCATTCTAGAAAAATAAAGATGAGTATTTCCGTCTGTTCCTACTGGCTCAAAATAGTATTTTTCATCTCCTAAAAGTTTACTTAAATTTATAAGTGTCTTCATATAATTCTCTAAACCAATTCTTCTTGGTATTACAACTTCTGAAGTAAAATTAGAGGGATGTAATAAATCCAAATCTCTGTCTGGGAATTTTATTATTTCTGATTTCATGTGTAAGCTCCCTTTGTAATTTTGCTTTTAATTCTCCTCGCCTCAATTTCTGTCTCTCTCAGCATTAAAAAATCACCTGGTTTTATTGGACCGCGAACATTTCTTCTCATTGACCTTCCTTGATCTTTTCCTTCTTGAACCATGCATTTAACCTGAGTTATCTCTCCTCTGAATCCTGTTCTTCCAAGAATTTCTTCAACAAGCGCAGGAACAGCCCTATCTGTTGTAATCCTATCGCTTCCTTTTTGTTGCTGTTGTTGTGTGCTTTCTTTTTTTTGTTGTGTTTTTGCCATTTTAGTTTATAGTATAATCAGGGTAATCAGCAATATGAACTACTCTGCCTCGTGAATCATAAACAAAAATATCCACACCCCTTTTTGAAAAAGCTGAATTTGCTGTATCAACCGCATCCGCGAGAGAATAAAATTTGTTTCTATGAGAACTTAAATCATTTCCTGCAACACTAAATCTGCCTAAATAATCAGTTGTAACTTCTCTTTTCTTCTGAAGAAATTCAAAATGATTAACTCCCGGCTCAACCACTAATTTAACTCTCCTATGTTTAGCCATTTTAATTTATTATATTGCCTTCCCTATCACAAGCATAATATTCTGTTGAAATTCCAGAACCCTTATCTGAATAATCAACTTCTAAATCATTTAATTTTTTGGCTTCGCTTAATGCAAGCTCCGGAGTTTTATATCCACCACAAATTCCAACGCTATGATCAAAACTATCAACAAAAACAACATTAAAAGGAGAATCACTAGTTCTAACAATTTTTCCAATTGATCTCAAAGTGCCCAACATTTCAGATAAATCTATTTTCATCTTAAGCCCTCATTGATTTTATTTCTGATTCAGTGTCGCCTGCATCAATGATTGCTATGGAAGAAGTAGCGACGGGAAGCCCAACAGCTATTCCAAGTTTTTGCTTGCTGTCAACTGCATGGCATGGGATTTTTTTTTCTTTGCATAAAATAGGAATGTGCTGAACAATTTCTTTCGGCTCAACGTCGGAAGCGTAAGCCACAAACTTTGCGGTTCCCCTCTCAATTGCTTTTGTAACTTCGTTTGTGCCTTTCTCTATCTTTCCGGTTTTCTTTGCCCTTTCAATTAAGCTATATACATCCATTTTAGTTTGAGTTTTTTATTTTATGAAAATACCAAAGTTTGCGTTGCTTTGCTTTGTCAAAACTCCGAAAGAACGAGAATCTCCTCACGAAAATTCGTTCATCGGATAAATACAAGCGCAAAAGTTCGTTTATAAAAGTTTTGCTGGCATTTTAGATATAAATTCTTTTAAATTGAGCAGATTAAGATATTCAATGAGTATTGAAGTAAAAATTAAAAAAGAGTCGGGAGAGATAGATTGGGATTATATTGTTCGTCTTGAAAACACAAATGGAAAAGGTCCGGAACTTTCTAGAACCTGCACATATTTAGAAAAGGTTGGAATCTTAACAAAACCAAGGGTGGGTTCTTTCTTTTTCGTTGATAGGGGTTTTGTGAAGAGAATCTTTCTAGATTACGAGTTCACTAATGAAGAATACGCAAGAACATACCAAAAACTCAGTAGAGAAAAAAATTTATCTGGCAAATTAGAATTGGCACAAAGATTAGACGTTTAAATTGGAAGTTTTTTCATCTCCAAGTAACTTCAACTTCATCTGTTCTTTGTCTTGGTTTAATGTCTAATTTGTTTAATTTATTCGGAGAAAATTTAATTCCACTTTTGAACATTATCTCTCCTGCAAAAGCAATCATTGCTCCGTTATCAGTCAGCAAGGAATTATCAGGAACAAAGAATTTCGCATCTCTCTCTTCGCACATTATTCTAGCCATTTCTTGCAATCTTTTATTGCATCCAACTCCACCACCAAGAAGCAACTCTTTTTTTCCAATGTGGGCCATGGCTCTTTCACTTACCTCCACGAGCATTGCAAAAACTGTCTCCTGCATTGAATAAGCTAAGTCCTCTCTTCTGAATTTTCCGCTTTCAACTTTTTGTTTTAAATTAGTTAATATTCCAGATAATGCAATATCCATTCCTTTGACTTTATAGGGAAGTTCAATATAATTCTTGCTTTCCAATGCAAGTTTTTCTATCTTCGGGCCTCCTGGAAATCCCATTCCCAAATATCTTGCAAAAGTGTCAATAAAATTTCCAATACCGATGTCAAGCGTCTCTCCGAAAATTCTGTATTTTTCAGATGCATATGCAATAACTTGCGTGTTTGCCCCAGAAGCATAAAGCATCACCGGATCTTTTGCTCCAGTAATCTTTCCAACTTCCAAATGAGCAATGCAGTGGTTCACAGGAATTAGCGGTTTGTTTAATTTTCTAGACAGCTCTTTGGCAAATTTAATTCCTTCAATAAGACATGGAGCCAGACCGGGCCCTTGAGAAAATGCGATTGCGTCAATTTCACTTCCTTTTATTTTTGCTTCTTGCAGGAATTTTGAATAAACTTCTTCGCTGACATTTTTATGATGTCTCGCCGCTTCTATTGGAATAATTCCTCCTGAATTAGTTGTGTAAGTGTCCTTGGCATTTGCAATAACTTTCCCATTTTCCACAATCCCTAATCCAAAAGTATGCGCTGTTGATTCAATTCCCAAAATCATTTTTTTTCATTAGCAATCTTTATTTCTCTTTTCTCACTGCTCCATTCAATAAATGCCTTTAGTTTGTCTAAAATATTTGTTCTTTCCAAGGAAATAAATGAAAATCTTTTGTTTGTCTTTTTGGCAGGAGATAATGAACTCTCAAAACTTTGAGATGACTTCATAAAAAAACTAGAAATAGTAAGTTAAAAAATCTTATGAAAATAAAAAAATAATTTTAGAGAATTACCTTCTCTTTTTTTTCTTCTTTTTTCCGCCTCTAGCCATAACTGCTTCGCAGACATTTCCTGCTCCATCAACATAGTAAAGGTGTCCTGGCCTTCTCTTTATAACTTTGTGCACAACAATTCTTCCCATTTTTAATACCTCCTTTTAATAATCTTAATAAGTAAAGGATAAGACATATTTAAATCTTTTCTTTTTACCGACGGAAAAAAAGACGGGAAAACTTGAAAATCTTCATTTTCTTTTTACCGACGAAAAATGTAATGATTCTTGTGTTTTTACTATTAAATGGAATTTCTACAATAGAGTAAAAATCTCTTTTAGAAGTTATTCTCGTCGTAAACGGCCTCGCAATCTTAAAATCAACGACTTTATTTTTTTTGTCAATCCATAAAATAAGAAAAGGAAAAAAAACAAATAATGCTGTCAAGGCAAGATTTTTGCCTTTGGTATTAAAAAACAAATTGCTTGCATTTTTTGTCCTAAAAATCAACCCTGTGCTATAAATTGAAACCTTCTCTACTTGGATCTTTATTTTCCTACTTTTAAAATATATTTCCATTTCTTTGTTTTTTGTGTTCCTCAAATCTTTTACAATAAAAATTTACATTTTTCTCGCATACAAAGTCATGATGTTTAAATCCGCCACCAAATGTCTTTGGGATATGCATTAATTCATGAACTATTACTTTTGTTTTTTCTTTTTTGCTTAGTTTTTCAAAATTTTCTGTGATGAACTCAATGGCATAATGTGCCTTGATATCTAAAGTTTTTTGCATTAATTTGCCTAAAGCGTGACATCTTGCTATGGTGTTTCTGGAAGAACTTCCATAACTCCTAAAACATTTTACCCTCTCAAGGATGACATGGGGAAATAGTATCCTCGCTACTTCATTTACTTGCATTTGCAAATCAGGAGCATCTTCGTATTTCATAACCTAACTACCACAATAATTCTTTTAAACTTTTATTTTGTATTTTTTAGATGTTCCTCGACTATGTTTTTAGAGAAATAAATCTAAGAAATCTCAAACAAGCAATAGGGTTTGTTGCCGAGCAAGATTTAGGGTATCCTAATTATCAAGATTGGATTATAAGAACGGGTGAGGAATTAAGTTCAGGACAAAAACACGGCATTCTGGCTTATAGCAATGGAATTGTTTTAGGAGATATTATTTTTCAAAAACACAAACAAGTTCCAAATTTTTATGAGATTAAAAATATAAGAGTCCTCCCTGAATTAAGAGGAAGGCATTTCGCTGCGTTTATGTTAAAACAAGCTGAATTAGAAATGCAAAACTCTGCCGCAATAACTATTGATGCAAGAAAAGAGCAAGGACAAATAATTAATTTCCTAGCTTCACAAAAATATATCCCTATAGCAGAAGTTCCTCTTTATGACTCTCATAATGATGTTGTTATGGTAAAATTCAGAGATAAATTGTATGACTCAAGAAGAATATTCTTAGTTAAATCAGTTCTGCTTCATTAAACTCCCAAAAATTTAATTTCCCTTTTGCGGGAATAATCGGATTTATTCTTTTAGCATTTTTTAAGATAAAGCCAAAACTCCCAAATGACAAATCTGCTAGATGCTTATCTGAATCATTTCCAAAATCTTCTTTGTTGTATTTTTTTATATCAATTAATTCTGCCTTTCCAATAATAAAACCCAAGGGTAACTCTGTAAAATTAAATTTTTTCATTGCGTTTTTATCGGGATTTTTAGAAGCATGAATAAAAAACTCACCCCTAAAATTTGTTTTCCATTTTCTTAACTCAATCGTCTTCTTTCCGCAGACAACAAGTTCCGCATAAGGTTGTTTAAGTGATAATGATTTCATTTACTCAAAAACTTCAACAATTTTATTTCTTGATGTAAATCCAGATACAATGTTTACTTGAGTTTTGAAATATTTTTTCAAGATTTTTGTTAACTCAGTATTAGCTTTATTATCAACCGCTTTTTCTTTAAGCCACACTTCAAAATTCTTACTATCAATTTCTTTTGTTTTTTCCTGTGAAGAATTAGAATGGACTTTTATTTTTATTTTCATCTTTCCCACGGCTCCTTATATGGTCTTCCAAGAGCGTGATAAATTTCCCTTTCTGTTTTTCCTGCAATTTTTTCACCTGTTCTTCTCCTAAAAAGTCCATGCTGATTTAATTTGAAACCTTTTCTCATCGCAACAATTCTCAATCCTATTCCCGCGCCAAATCTGCTTGAATAAGCCAAAAGCATTGAGCCCCACTCATCTTTTTTGGCATAATATAATTCAATTTTCACACCGCGAAACATCCAGTATGATTTTTGCTCGCCACCACTCAAGAATCTTGCTTTTTTTCTCATAAAACCCTCTAATTTTTCTCTGTTTTTAGGAATCAAAACTACATCTATATCAACAGGATTTTTTTCTTTTCTTCTAATGCTTCCGACAATCTGAATTCTATATGAAAAACGTTTTAACTCTTTAACAACTTTATGTGCTAAATGCGTAACAAAATTCCCTTCCCTTCTAAAAACAACTTTCCCCTTCTTTATCACTACTTTTTTCATATCAAAATAAAATAAAGAATTTATTTAATACTTTCGGAGTTTTCATGAAATAAAACTGCGAGGAATTTCATACATATTAGGTATTTTGCTTTTAATTCTCTCCATTAAGAATCATGTCAAGCAACGCCATTCTTACATACAATCCGTTTTCTGACTGCCGAAAATAAGCAACCCTTTCATCGTTTTCTTCTGTTTCTTTTGAAAGCGAAATTTCCTCAACATGCGGCAAAGGATGCATTAGCCGAGCACCTGATTTTATCAAATGAAAATTCTCCTCATTTATTACAAATTTCCCATTTGCTTTTATATAATCATCATTTGATATTCTTTCTTTCTGTATTCTAGTCATGTATATAACATCTACTTCAGATATCACTTTATTCAACTCTCCGCCTTCGCTGAACTTTACATTTTTTCTTTCAAGATATTCCTTTATGTCATCTTCCATCTTCAAATTCTCAGGTGAAATAAAAACCACCTCTATTCCTTCAAATTTTGCGAGCAGGTATGAAAGCGATCTCGCTGTTCTGCCATTCTTCAAGTCGCCGACAATAGCAACTTTTAAGTTGTCCAATCTTCCTAATTCCCTGTAAATTGTGTAAATATCAAGCAGCCCCTGAGTTGGATGCTGCCCTTTTCCGTCGCCACCATTTATTATAGGGACCTTACTGGATTCTGATGCCTCTTTAGCAGCGCCATCTTCATAATGCCTTATAACAATGCAATCTGCGTATGATGAAATAACTTTTATAGTATCTCTAAGCGACTCTCCTTTTATTGCAGATGAAAATTCTTTAGCATTTTCAGTTGAAATAATTTTACCCCCAAGTTTAAGCATTGCTGATTCAAAACTAAGCCGAGTTCTTGTGCTTGGTTCGTAAAAAAGAGTTGCAAGTATTTTGCCCTTTAATAAATCGCTAGATTTTTCTCTTAATTCTTCAGCTTTCTTAAAAAGTTTGTAAAGAACCTCTTTTGAAAATTGCTGTGATTCCAAAACATGAAGCATAGTTAAAGAAAAAAATTAGGTT
>JACQLJ010000023.1 GCA_016234065.1 Candidatus Pacearchaeota archaeon | reverse complement strand
TTTAAAAGATTTTCTTTAATATTAATAATCATGCTTAAAAGAAAATTTCCAGACGTTGACGCAAGAAACATAAAAACACCATGTTTTGTCATTGATGAAGAAACTATAGAACATAACTTAAGAATTCTGAATTCTGTCCAAAAAGAAGCTGATTGTAAAATATTACTAGCGTTGAAGGCCTATGCAATGCACACGACTTTTCCTTTAATAAGAAAAACCTTAAATGGAGTTTGCGCGGGAAGTTTATATGAGGCAAGAATTGGAAGAGAGGAATTTGGAAAAGAAGTGCACACTTACTCTCCTGCATTTAAAGAAAAAGAATTTGATGAAATTCTAGATTATTCAGATCACATAATTTTTAATTCCATGTCTCAATTTGAAAGGTTCATGCCTTTTATAAAATTAAAAAGAGGGATAAAAGTAGGACTAAGGGTAAATTCTGAGAAATCAGTTGCAGGAGTATTATTCAGTTCTTATGACCCATGCACAGAGAATTCAAGATTAGGAGTCACATCAACTAACCTTCGCGCAAAAAGTTTAGAAGGAATTACAGGATTGCATTTTCATGCTTTATGTGAACAGGGTGCAGATGAGTTAGAATTAGTTTTGAATGCTTTTGAAGAAAAGTTTGATTCGCAAATAAGACAAATGCAATGGGTGAATTTTGGAGGGGGACATCATATTACAAAAGAAGGATATGATGTTAAAAAGTTAATTGGGCTGGTAAAGAATTTTAGAAAAAAATATCAAAATATAAGAGATGTTTATCTTGAACCGGGAGAAGCAGTTGTTTTGAATGCCGGAGTTTTAGTTGCGTCTGTTTTGGACATAACTAATAACGGAAAGAATATTGCGATTTTAGATACATCTGTTGAATCTCATTTTCCAGACGTTCTTATTACAAGGCATGAGCCACAGCCGTATGTGCAGCAAATTTTAGGGGCAGAGCCAATTAAAAACGAAGAGGACAGAAAAAAATTCAGAGGTAAAAATAATTATATTATTGCCGGAATAAGTTGTGCTGCAGGAGATGTTTTCACAGAGTATTCTTTCCCAAATAGATTAAAGCCAGGTGACAAATTAATTTTTACAGATGCAGCTCATTACACCATGGTTAAGACATCAAATTTTTGCGGAGTTCCTCTTCCTTCAATCGCACTTATGGATTCTGATGGCTCGATAAAAGTTGTTAAAGAATTTGGTTACGATGATTATAAAAACAGGTTAGGTTAAGATTAAAATAATAATTTAATATTCCTCACTTTCATTTTCTGACTAATTTCTGCTGCTTAGCCAATTATTAACAATTTTCAGTGACTTTTTCTGATTAGGAAATCTTAATTTCTTAATTGCCTCATTAAATGAAAGCCATTCGTAAGTAGAATGCTCGTGAGTGTCAATTTTTACATCTGCGTTTTCAATTTCAGCCGCAAACAAAGAAAAGAATTGTCCAAAAAATCCCGGCCTCTCTGGGAATTTTCTTCTGTATCTATAACTTCCATGAAATCCAAATTGTTTTATCCTTAATGCTTTTTTTCCTGTTTCCTCAAACAACTCTCTTTCAACTGCAGACCTTTTAGATTCATTTTCCTCAATTCCACCTTTTGGAAATTCCCATCCAGTCCAATGAAGTTTTCTTTTCAACAAAAGATACCTTATTCCTTGATTTGTTTTTGCAAAAACAACAATGAAAACTGCCTTCCTGAATTTCATTTTCTGTTTTTTAATATAAATTTAGTCACCACAATATAACCATCTACGATTAAACCAACTGAACTGATAATGATTATAATTAACCCTTCTATTTTGACTATATCTACAATTGATATCCCTATAAATAATAAAATCAAAAATCCTATAAAACCAAAAACATCAAAAAATTCTGCCCTAACCATTTTAAACTTATTTAGGATTCAATCTCCCCCATTTTTTCAGTGCTTCTGCTAATTCGGAATGTGTCTTTGCATATTCCTCTAAAGTTATCTTTTTCTTTGTTGATTCTATTGCCTGCATCGTTGCTATTGCTCCTGCTCTAGTTCCTTGAGGATGTCCGTGAATTCCTCCTGAAACAAGCATCATAAAATCCTTTCCATACAATTTCATTTCATTAGGCACAAGTCCTGGATGCAGTCCCCCAGAAGAAACAGGAAATGCTCCTTTGATTTTACCCCAATCCTGATTCAGCAAAAACTTTTCTTTCTCTTTTACATTTGATTCTCTTAAAACAGATGTAATTGCCTGAACTTCTTCGTGGCTTCCGACGAGTTTTCCATATTCTGTCCCTGAATGAATTTCATCAACGCCAATCATTCTCATTATCTTAGCTAGGAATTGCATTGATATTCCGTGTTTTTGATTCCTGTCAAAAGAAGCATGCATCGCTCTGTGCGCGTGAATAGCCATACCATAATCTCCCAAAATTTCTCTTAATGTTTGCACAGCTGAAAATCCAGAAGTAACAACATCAATCATCGCGTATTTGAATCCATGCTCATGCAATGCCCTCGCGCGTTTTTTCATTTCATCTGTTTCCGCTGTTATATTTATCAAAGCATCCTTGATTTCGCCTGTTTCTTTTTCTGCTCTGTCTCTGAGTTTTGACATTAATTGAACTCTTTTATAAAAATTATTGAATTTCTGGCTTGAGAGATTTTCGTCATCCTTTACTAAGTCAAATCCTCCGGCCCATGTTTCAAAACCAATTTGTGCGTGCTCTTCAGCGCTGAATCCAAGTTTTGGTTTTGGCACAGCTCCTGTCAAAGGTCTGTTATATATTTTAAAATATTTTCTTAATTCATGAATTCCTAAATTAGGTCCTTGAAAAGATTTCAAATACTCCTTAGGCAATGAGGCATCAACCAATCTTAAATTATTCAGCGCCTTCATTCCGAAAATGTTTCCGGCAATTCCGCTTAACAACTGCGGAGCGTTTCCCAACTCCCACAAATCCAAAGGATAAGCGATTTGAACGTGGTTTCCATGAACCTTGTACGCTTTTGCCATAATATGTTTCATCCTAGCAGGAAGATTGTATAATGTAGTCCAGGTTCCTGTAGAACTCTCAGAAGCGATTCTCCCAATTGCGTCGTCCTTTGTTTCATCTTTCGCCGGCTCAAAATAAAACAAAACTTTTAAATCAGTATTCTTTGGTTTGTATTTTAAGTCAATAAAATCGTGATACCATTCAACTTTTTTCATTTTTTCGCCTTATTAAACGTGTTATAAAATGTAATAATCTTTATATATGTTTTTTTATAGTTACTTTTTATGATCACTTATGTTACAGAACACAATGAGTATAAGGTTGAAGAAATTGATGGTAGAAATGTTATAAGACATGTAGAGACAAAATTACCTCATGCAATTGTTGGTTCTTATGATCCAAATAAACATAGATTAGCTTTTTCAGCAACTCAAATTTATCTTAATGGAAAATTAGTAACAGGAGATGAATTATTAAGAAGTATAGATTCTCAAGTCAAAGTTGGTTCAAAATTAGTTGCTGTACTTCTGGATTCTGAAGGAAGATTTTCTCCACCAAAAACACAAAATGATTTATTGCTTACAAGTAGAGTAAAAGAAATTAGAGAATAATTCTCACTTTTTTCTTAAAACATAACCTCTTTCTTTGTCTTCAATTATGTAGCCAAGTTTATTAATTTTCTCTCTCATTTCATCTGCTTTTTTCCAATTTTTGTTTTTTCTCGCATTTCCCCTTTCTTTTGCGAGTTTTTTCACCTCTTTTGGAATTGTATTTTTTTCTTTTTTTAATAAATTCAAGCCAAAAACCTCGTCCATTTTCTTTACTGTTATAAATTTTCCTTCTTCATTACCATCTCTTAAAAGTTTCCAAAGCACCTGCAACGCTTCAGGAGTGTTTATGTCATTATCCATTGCAGTTTCAAATTCCTGCAGATATTTTTTATTTATTTTTTTGTCGTCTTTTAATTCTGAAACAATATTTTTCAATCTCTCGTAGGAGTTTCTTGCATCTTCCATTTTTTGGTTTGAGAAATTTATTGTATTTCTATAATGGTTTGAAATGAGGAAGTATCTTACAATCATTGCTTCTTCGTGAACATCTTTTATTGTTATGAAATTTCCCAATGATTTGGACATTTTCTCTTCGTTAATGTTTAGAAATCCTGTGTGCAACCAGTATCTTACAAATGGTTTCTTTCCCGAGAGTGATTCCATCTGGCTAATTTCAGCTTCGTGGTGGGGGAACATCAAATCAATTCCTCCCCCATGAATGTCATACCGCTCTCCAAATTCCTTTTCAGTTATTGCAGTATCTTCTATATGCCACCCTGGTCTTCCGTCCCCAATGTCTGATTTCCACATTGGCTCGCCCAGCTTTGAAAATTTCCAAACGCAAAAGTCACCTTTGTTTTTTTTCTCTTTGTTTTCGTCAATTCTTGAAACCGAGTCACCAGATTTTAATTCTGTCCTTCCTGATAATTTTCCATAATCCTTGTCTTTGCTTAAGTCAAAATACCAGCCGTCAGAAATTTTGTAAACATATTTTTTCTTAATCAATCTCTTTACTTGAGAAATAATTTCCTTGATGTAATCAGTCGCTCTTGCATATTTTTTCACAGAAGTGATATTTAGTTTTTTCATGTCCTGCAAATAAATTTTTTCGTATTTTTCCTTTATTTCTTTCCATTCAACTTGGTTTTCTCTGGCTTTGTTTATTATTTTGTCGTCAATATCAGTTAAGTTCTGCAAATAGAACAATTTGTATCTTTTCCATTTCAAGTATCTTGCAATGACATCAAAGCTCACAAAAGTTCTTCCGTTTCCCAAATGAGGATAATCATGAAGCGTAGGGCCGCAGACAAACATATTTACTTTTCCTTTTTTCATGGGCTTGAATGCTTCTTTTTTCCTTGTTAACGTGTTATAAAATTTTAGCATTAATAAATAAAGAAAAACTATTTTTTAAATTTAAACTTAGCTTGGGAGAATCTTCAAGTCAACTGTGACTGTGTTTCCGTATGCTGCTCCGCCATTCTGCACGCTGACTCCGTATCTTACGCTGCATAATGGAACGCTTTCTGAAATCTGGAACTTTACAAGAACAGGGTCTTCAAGGCTGCTTCCCGACGGGATTATTATGTTGCTTCCGGACTTTCCAAGAATTATCAGACCTTCGGCTTGCTGCTGGGAAAGAGAGCACGATGATTCTATGAATGACACTGAATAGGAAAAGGACTCCGAGGCGCTTGAGCCAATGTTTATGTTTCTTATGGAGAATCCAAATCCGCCCTCATTCCCTTTCTTTATGGAGATTTCCCTTGTTGGAGGGTAGACAACTATTTTTCTCGTATCGTCTTCGCTGAAGAGCTTGTTTATCTCGTTCTTCACGGATTGGTCTATTGAGTTTATGTTTTCTATGGAGCCAGTGAATATTGTTCTTACAAGAATCAAACCCAAAACCATGAAAACCATGAAAAGCACGATTGCAACTATCGTTCCTATTGACATCTGTATCTGTGCTTTATTTTGGTCAAGCACGGATGAAATAACCTGTGTTCGTGTAATTTTCTTTGAATTCATTTTAACCAACTATATTTGCCTGCAGTTGCTCATCAATTATTGAGATAAAATATTTTAGCAATAAAAATATCCACAACATATTTGCCGCAAAGCCAATCACATTAAGAATCAAACCCCATTTTGCAAGTTTTGTAGGATTTTTTCTTTGCTGGATTAGACAGAAAATAAAACCAACTATTGAAATTAAAACTCCGAAGACAGGCGAGAAAATCAGACACAAAATGCTGACAATTCCCAACGTAAATCCAGAGACGCCTAAATTTTCACCCTCTTTCTTAGCCATTGTCTACTGAAAGTTTTTTATTTTATAAACTTTTGTAATTCATAAAACTTTTAACTTGCATTTGCAACATAATTCAATGGACATTTTCCAGCAAATAATTCTTGGTATGGTTCAGGGGATAACAGAGTGGATTCCAATAAGCTCTAAAAGCGCTGTTCTTTTTGTTTCTTCAAATTTTCTGGGCAATAGCAATGTTGAACTTGTATTAAGAGAGTCATTATTTTTGCATTTAGGGACTTTTTTGGCCGCATTATTTTTTTTCAGAAAACAAATAGGTGATTTGTTCAAGGGGGCTTTTAACTATCATTCAGCCAATTTGGAAACTAAAAAAATGTTGCAGTTCATTTTCATTGCAACTTTCATTTCAGGAATAATTGGATTGGGTATTTTGCAGATTTTGAATATTTTGAGTGAAGAGACATCATTGATTACAGGAACAGCAATAAATTTCTTTATGGGTTCTGTGTTGATTTTAACAGGATTGTTGCAGTTGAATGTTTCAAAGGGTTACAAAAAAATAGTTGACTTAAAATTATCTGATGGGGTGATTTTAGGAATTCTACAAGGATTTGCCGCAATTCCAGGTGTTTCTAGGAGTGGAGTAACTGTTTCAGGATTGCTGTTCAGAAAATTTGATGATGTTGTAGCACTGAGGTTGAGTTTTATAATGAGTTTGCCATTGATTCTGCTCGCAAACATCTTTCTTAACATAAGAGATATTGTTTTTATGCAGGAAATGTTAGTTGGATTTTTTGTTGCATTTATTTTCGGTTTGCTTTCAATTAATTTTATCTTGAAGTTTGCAGAAAAAGTAAAGTTTGGACATTTCGCAATTATTTTTGGAGTAGTTGTTTTGTTGGCAGGAATTATCAGCTTGATTTGATTTTTATTTTTCATCCCAAAATTCTAAAAGTTGTTAATCACAAAAATCCACGTTTAAATTTAAATAGGTTAATAGATAAAATAATATGAGCTTAGCGAGACAATTATTAAGCGAGGCGAAGCCGAGCATATGCCCCAAAAATATGATGCCTAAGTAATATGGGGCGAACGAGAAGCGATTTCCAAAAACAAAAATGGGAATACCAGGAATCGAACCTGGACTAACACGAGCTTCAGTCGTGTGCTTTCCCATTAAGCTATATTCCCCTGTAAGGCACCAAGGTTCCTTGACAATCAACTTCCTTTAAAATGAAAGAAAAATGTTTTTTAAATATGTTGTTTATAATACATAAATACTTATAAATTGTTTTTATGAATTTAAATTATGGGAATAGTACATCCACAGATTTACACTCTATCTGAGATAGATGGGTGGATGGTTGAGTGTGATGATAAAGGAAAATATCTCCCAAAAGAACAACATAGAAAATATGATTCTGATGATTTTGGGTTTAAAGATTGGGTTAGAATTACTGATGATGATTTTAGAAGAGTAACAAAATGGTTAGCCGAAAATGGGAGTTTATTGAAGTTAGATATGGAATGGAGAAACCCATTTAAATTCATAGGCACTAAAAGTGTTGTTATCCCTGTTAGAAATCAAGATTGTCTTCTTTATTTAAGTGGTGGTGTTTTGATATCTGCTATACCTAGACCACATTTTTTTAGTGGCGGTCAAAAGGAATACATTATTTCTCCAAGTTCTTCTCATTTTCGTGATGAAGATCTAGTTGAACACATTGATCTTGCACTTTTTTCAGAAGCAAGACAAAATTTGGAAAAAATTGCTGGAGAATTATTATTGCCATTAAAAATAAAAGAGTAAGTCAGGTAGGCCATCTTCTGTAGTTCGTCGTTTCCAATTAAGGAACGAACCGAACTTGCCAACATTTGACTAAGCCCTCATATGAGGTTGCACCAGTTGAGATGCTCGTTTCATCAAATCTTTCGCTTCTCAGTTCCACGCATGTTTCATAACTCAGCGAAAGCTGTGGCGTTTCTGTAGCAGTGCTGCACTTCACAATGCCTGCTTTTCAGCAGCAACTCCATCAAGAGATGGTGCGGGTGGACGGACCTTCCTCAGAACTTAGAAATCATCTTTAGATTTCTTGACAATTCAATGCCAAAGTTCTGGAGTTGGCTTCCTGACTTACATAATTCTGAACAATGTTCCTTTTAAAAATCTTTTTATGGGAAGAAAACCTCTTTTGCGCCCCAACCTATTAATGCAATCCAGATTAGAATGTAAAGCCAGTATTCTTTCCAGAGTTTTCCTTCTCTTACCATTATTTCATATCTTTTTATTAGAACGCTCATTTGTGGGGCCAAACCTACAATCAGAAGAAGCGCGACAAATGCAGTCACGGCGAGAATCTGGACAATAGTGATGCCACTCTGTATTAGGTAGTAGAGTGTTATTGCTGCCAGAATCAATGCAACTATGCTGGTTGTGATTGTTTTTGAATAAAGCCATTTAGCAAAATCAATCCATGATTTTGGTTTCACTAAAAGGATGGATATTTTTATTGCGCTTATAATAATCAAAACTGCCGCAATTATTTCAATTGGGGGTCATCTTTTATAAAAACAGTCCTTGCTTTAAATATTTTCACAAAAAATATAAATGGGGTCTGCTTCTCTCTAAAAATGGAAATAAGGTGGAAAGTTTTTCTGATTTCTCTGATTATTGTATATTCTGCGGGCGCAGTTGGAAGTTTTCTTACATATGAAAATGCCGGTTCGCAGTGGTATGACTCAATAAAACCCTCAATAACTCCTCCAAGTTATATC
>JACQLJ010000024.1 GCA_016234065.1 Candidatus Pacearchaeota archaeon | reverse complement strand
GCACCATGCCTTTTACAAAAAGGGCCAATTTGTTTTTTTCTTTGAATATCTTCAACTTTATTTAAATTCGCTTTTACTGTTTTTCCATATCTAGCGCCGAATCTTCCTGCTGCTCTTGATTTTTTTAATTTTGATGGCATGTAAAAACCTCCTGCGGGTTTTTACGAATCCC
The DNA here is from genome assembly GCA_016234065.1 of Candidatus Pacearchaeota archaeon. Taxonomy (GTDB): domain Archaea; phylum Nanobdellota; class Nanobdellia; order Pacearchaeales; family GW2011-AR1; genus JAGVWT01. Next base: position 7,490 of record JACQLJ010000024.1, on the reverse strand, counting down.
GCATCCATTTATTAAATTCATTTATTAAACTATTAAATTTGGTTTTTAAAATGTTTGTAAATTGAAAATCAATTTTTGCTAAATGGGGTCGCTGGGATTTGAACCCAGACAGCGAAGTCCCAAACCTCGAATCATACCAAGTTAGACCACGACCCCTCTAAATCTAAAAACCAAATAAAGGTTTTTAATCTTTTGGAATTATTTTATTCTTGTTGCTTTAATTATCCTATATCCAGGAGTTTCACCTTCACCCAGTTTAGTGGAGTCAGCAGCATCTGCCCAAACTTCTGGATTTTCAAAAAACTCGCATGTTTCTAAATTTAAACCATCTTCGTCCCATATTTCTTTTAGGTTATCCAAAACTCTTTTTTCACGCTCAGGACTAGAAGCTACATCATAAGGAACAAATAGGAACGTTCCTCCAACCCTAACTCTTTTAAAAATAGAGAGAAAAGCATGTCCCAAGTGAATTTCATTATGACTTGTTTCATCTGTTGCATTGACACTTGCGTATACTTCAGGGAAAACAAAAGTAATTGCATCTGCAAAATTGTAAGGAATCTCTGAATTTAATATATCATCATGGAAAAGCAAAACTTTTCTTTTATTTTGTGACTGTCTTTTCAAATTAATAGCGACTTTTGCTTCAATTCCAGAATTTTTTAGATTTTCTCTTGATGTATTTATCATTGATTCTGAAGAATCAGTTCCAACATACAAAGAATAATTAGTATTTTTACATGCCCTTTTCAAAACCTCTCCTGTTCCGCATCCAACATCTAAAAAGATTTTTCCGTTGGGTGGAATTCTTTGTGTAATTTTATTATAGGCATCTTGATGTGATTTGTCAAGAGATTTTTCCTTCCACCATTCAAATCTTTCTTGAGAATACATTCAACTATTGTAAAGAAAAGATTTTTAAATTTTTATGAAAACTATTTCTTGGCTTCTTTCTTCAACTTCCCTGAAGCCAACGCGGCTGTCTCTTCTTTTGGTTTGCTTGGGGTTGACGCAACTTTTGTTTCTTCCTTTGACGGAGTTACTGCAGTTCCTGGAGTTGTAGTTGTTGCTGTTCCAGTCGTTGCTGCGGCCTCGGCTGCAAGTTTAGCTGCTTCTGCAGCTGCCTGCTCTTGCTTTAATGTAAGTTCTTGCTTTGATTTTAATTCTGAAAAAAACTTGTCAAGTTTTGATTTCTTCTCTTCAGACATCTCTGTTTTTTCTTCCTTAATTTCCCGATCATATTTTCCATCATCAATATCTTTCTCAATTTCAGTCGCTGTTTTGTTTTCAATAAGAATTCCTAAAGAACTGCAAGTTCCAACAACACTTTTTACTGCGGCTTTTAAATTTCTTGCCAGCATATAGGGAAATTTCGCTTTTGCAACAGATATAATCTGCTCTATTGATGCGTTGCCTACATTTACTTTTTTATGCATTCCAGAGCCCTTCTCAATCCCTATTTCTTTTTTAAGCAAACCCGAAACAGGAGGCGAGAAAACCTTTATTGTTATTTCTTTTGTAGAAGGATTTATTTCTATTTCAACAGGGACTTTCATTCCTTTGTATTCCTTTGTTGCGTCGTTGACTTTTTGAATTACAACACCGACGCTAATTCCCACAGGGCCGAGTTTCTGACTCAAAGCAGGACCAGGAGTAAGATTTCCGCCTTCTGTCAATAATTTAATTTGCATGCTGTCTTTCTCCTAATTTATCATATAAAGTTTTTCTCTTTTCTTCTAACTTATGTAATCTAGACCTTCTGCTTTCAATATATTCTATAGCACCTTGTTGGTCAAGAGGATTTTTCATCATACGGTTATGGTATAATCCTCCACTATCCATTAATGAATCTTCAAGTTTTTCTATACGCCGACTCAAAAACACTATTCTAACCCCATAATACATTCTAATTAATCCATTCATTTTATTCTTCTGCCTCCTCCCTGCGGATAACTTTTATATTATCTATTTTCATTGTGACTGGAAATTGAACAACAGCCGCTAAGAGTGAGACGACAACTTCTTCTTTCTGCTTGTCAACTCTCAAAACCTTTGCTTTCTCGCCTTTAAAGTTTTGCCCTATCACTTCAACAATGTCTCCCTCTTTTATTGAAGTTGCTTCTACTACTGGCTGGAACATGTTTTTTATTTCTTCATACTCAACTGGTTTTCCTATAATCCCTTTTATGTAAGGAAGATTGAATACTGCTTCTTTCGCAGAGTCAACATCTTCTGCTTCCAAAACAAGATATCCTCTAAGCCCGTGGGTTCTTGAAACCGAGAAGACATTCAGTTCTTTTTTTTGCACTCTTTCAGATATCAAATCCAAGGCCCTTTCTTCCTTATTAGTTGTAACTTTTATTATAAAAATCATTTTGTTTCCACTAGGTTTTAATAATAAATATAGGCGAGAAAATCGTTTATAAAATTATGTTTTAACAATTAAATAAAAAATTTGATTAAGATTGAAATTACAAAACCGACAAAACCGACAGCAAATATTCCTATCGCAGAAATTTTTGTAACCAAGAGAAATTCTTTTCTTGTTGGTTTTCTAAGCAGATGCCAAACCCTTTTGCATTGTAAGATAAAACTTCCAAACTTGGATTGAATTGATTGTTCTTCTTCCATCAAATAATTCAGAAGATTTAGTTTTTAAGTTTATTCACATATCAAGCCACATTAATTCTTTTTCAAAATTATAGATAAATTTCTGAAGGGATGTTTTCTCCAAAATTTACAAACCCAACTCCACGTTTTTCTATACTTTATTTGAAAGTTAAATTCAGCAAAAGGAGGCTTGTGTTCATTTACAAAATCTTTCAATTTAGTTCCCTCATTATTTACTAAGTCTCTTAAATCTAAATTACCATTGTATTTCATTAAAGGTTGTAAAACCCATCTGTTTTTATCACCATAAAATCCTGTTCTGTTTTGAAATATCACATTATTAACTCTTAAACGAATTTTACCCTTTACTTCTACTTCAACCTTGCTATTGTTTACTAAAATAAAATTAAGATGAGAACGAAGTCCTTGAGAGAAATTAAAACAAACTATCGGAGTTTCTCTCGATAAATTAACCGAAATAGGTAGGAAGTCTATCAACCCCATCTTATTCAAAAAACTCAATTCCCAATTCTTCCTCAATTTCTCTATGCTTTAGATTTTCAGCTGAATCCTCGCGTCCGAAGATTTGCGAACTTTTGACACCGGTTATTATCAACAAAACCCTGATTGATTTTTCCATGTCAGGAGAGATTTGAGCTCCCCAAATTATCTTTGCGTCAGAATTAAGTTTGTTTCCAACCATTTCAACAACTGATTTGCATTCATCCAAACTCATATCATCTCCACCAATTATATTTACAAGAACACCTGTGGCGCCAGTAACATCAACATCAAGAAGGGGATTTTCAATTGCTTTCTGAACAGCGTCAACCACTCTTTTACTGCTGCTGTCTGATTCGCCCATTCCAATGAGCGAGACGCCCCCTTCTACCATTATCGCCTTGACGTCTGCAAAATCCAGGTTCACAAGTCCTGAAGTTGTTACAAGTTCTGTTATTCCTTTCACTGCATTCGTTAGAATCTCATCTGCAATTTTAAAAGCGGTTTGCAAAGGCAGGTTTGGAGCAAGTTCAAGCAATTTATCATTCGGAATAACAATGAGTGTGTCAACAACAGATTCCATTCGCTCTAATCCATTCATTGCATTTTCAATTCTTTTTTTTCCCTCAATTGTGAAAGGCATTGTGACAACGCCGATTGTCAGCGCGCCTTGCTTTTTTGCCAAAGACGCTATTACCGGCGCTGCGCCTGTTCCTGTTCCGCCACCTAAACCACAGGTTATGAAAATCATATCGCTGTTAGCAATTTTTTTCTTTATTTCTGATTCTGATTCTTTTGCCGCCTCTTCGCCAACTTTGGGATTGCTTCCTGCCCCTAACCCGCGGGTTAATTCTTTTCCAATCAAGATCTTTTGGTCTGCATTCGTGTAAAGCAAGTCCTGTGCATCAGTGTTAACAGCTATCAACTCGCCGCCTTTAATTCCTATCTCCCTCATTCTGTTTATTGAATTATTTCCGCCGCCGCCGACACCAATCACTTTTATTTTCGCTGTCTGCTTCTTAATCAACTCTTCTAATTCCTTATCTATTTCTTTAACTTCCAAATTCACATCACCCAGACCTTGAAATCCTTTTTGTTCGTAAATATCCATAAAATAAGCAAACGTTGGATATTTATAAGAATTGTTATACTATTTTGGAGTTATTTTCAAATTAATTTAGATATTTTTTGGCTTCAGAAACACAATAATCAAAATATTCTCTTAATCTAGGACCAAATGTTTCTCCTTCTTTCAGCCAGCGATTAACATCGTCTTCTCTAATTTCAATGTCCCTACCAAACCCAGTTACTCCAAAATAAATCCTAATCCCATTAAGAAGTCCAGATAGATCCTGTGATATAGGAGAGGGACCATTCCAATCAAACTGCATATCAGATATGACTTGCGGTTTATCTCCTTTTGCATCGTGAAGTTTATAAAAAAGTTCGTGCCAAGAATTATCATAAGCTTGGGGCATAGGTCTACTTTCTCTAATTAATCTTGCGACTAAGTGCTTTGTAAACTGGCCTAAAGAAATACTTTTTAAATCTAAAACTTCACTCTCCAAAGCCATGATTAATTTGATTGAATCTGTTATTTAAGCATTGTTGTGGTTTTCAGAATCTTCAAGTTTTTCTTCAATTTCCTTAACCTCTAATTCCAAGTCAAGAATTTCTTTGAATTTGTCCTTGAATAATTCTGCAAACTGCTTTAATTCCCTTTCAATTTCCAAAATTAATTTTTTATCCTTTATTTCAAACTTCAAGTTTCTTCTGAAAAAAAAACTTGTCAATGCCTTTGCTTTTTCTTCAATATTTTCAATCTTTCTTAATACTTTAACCTTGTAAATCACATTCTTCCCGGCAACAGGATTGTTAAAATCAGTTATAACTCTTCCCCCTGAAACAGACAATACCTTTCCTAGTCGTCCATCAAAATTAAACATAAATCCCGGAGTAGGATTTATTTTATTCTCTCTGAAAATCTTCATTGGGATTATCTTTACCAGCCCGGGATTTCTTTTACCGAAGGCATTTTCAGGCGTTAACTGAATTTCATATTCACCTAAATCTTTTCCAATCAAAAAATCTTCAACACTTTTAAGAAACATTCCTTCGCCAATACAAAATACAAATGGCTCTGCTTGAGATTTTAAATTCGCATAGTTCAAGTCATCTTTTTTATTTGAATCAAACACTTCCCCATCTTCTGTGCTTCCTGTGAATTCAACTTCAATAAAATCCTTCTTCTGTATCATATTCTAATTATTTAAATCAGGTTTTAAAAATCTTTATAAATATATTTTCTCTACTTCTCAGATGGTGTTAAAAATAATTGAAGCAACGGCAATAAAGGTGGGGACGAACATTATCTTTGATGGCACTCCCTGTTCTGTCAAGAGTATTGATATAAGTAAAACAGGGAAACACGGGCACGCAAAGGCAAGAATAGAAGCGATCGGGATAATAAACAATCAGAAAAAGGTCTTTGTTGTTCCAGGACATGAGAAGTTTGACGTGCCTTTAGTGGAAAAAAAGAAAGCGCAAGTTCTTTCAATTTCAGGAAACAAATGCAATGTAATGGATTTGGAAAATTTTGAGAGTTTTGATATATCTATTCCAGAAGATTTAAAAGAAGAAATACAAGAAAATTCAAATATTGAATATTGGGATGTTGAGGGAGAAAAAGTCATAAAGAGGGCGATATAAAATAAAATGGCAAAAATACTGGAAGCGCATAATAGATTATTCAAAAACATTTTTGTGTGCAAAAATTGCAGTGCAAAGATAAGGGCAAGTCCGATAAAAATCTTAGAAGGAAAAGTGAAATGCAGAAAGTGCAAAAAAAGAGCATTCAGGCCACTAAGAAAAAAATAAATCCACATTGTTTTACTTTGCGAAAACGCTGAAATAAAAAAATTTTAAATGATAAAAAATATTTTTGTGATAGTTGATGTTCTTCTTTTAGTCATACTTCTTGCATTGCTAATAATTTTCATTGCCAGAAACAAAAAAAGATTAAGCAAAGAAGGAATGCTATATCTTTACAAGACCTCTTGGGGAATAAATCTAATAAACAAAATTGGAAGCAAATACAAGAAAACCCTTGGCTTCTTGTCTTACATTTCCATATTTTTAGGATATATCCTGATGATTGCGATGTTATATCTTTTAGGGGACGCAACTTACAGATATTTAACAATGCCTGAGATAGTGCAGATAATAAGAGCGCCACCGATAGCACCAATAATACCTTACTTCCCAGAACTCTTCGGACTTGGAGATTTATTTCCGCCATTCTATGCAATATATTTTATTGTATCAATCTTAATTGTTGCGACGGTGCATGAATTCAGCCACGGGATTTTTGCCAGAAGATGGAACGTAAAAATAAAAACAACAGGATTTGCATTCTTTAGATACTTCCCTGCACTTTTTGGAGCATTCGTAGAACAAGATGACAGACAGATGACAAAGAAGAGCAAGTTTGAACAGTTATCAATACTTTCAGCAGGGGTTTTCGCAAATATTGTGACGGCAATAATTTTCTTCTTTGTAATTACATCTTTCTTCTATTTAGCATTCGTTCCAGCAGGAGTAACCTTTAACACATATACTTACAGTTATGTGCCTGTCGCAGATATTTCTTCTGTTAATGGCATCGCATTAGACAATCCATCATATGAAAATATTTTAAATTTGACAAATGAAGAAGGATTTAATAAAATAAAAGCCAATAGTATAGATTATGTAACTACGAAGAAATTTATTCAGAAAAATGAAGGAAATCCTGTTCTTGTTCTGTATCATGATGCACCGGCAGTGAATATTCAGTTAGAGGACACAATAATGGAAGTGAATGGTGTTAAAATCCATAGTATTGGTGATTTGAGCATGGAATTATCAAAATATTCTCCTGGGGAAAAAGTGACTTTGAATGTTTTGGGGAGCGATGAAGAACCTTATAGCAGAGACATTATCCTCGGAAAAAACCCCATGACTAACTCATCATTCCTTGGAATTGGATTTGCGGACCAGAGTTCAAGAAATTTTTTGGGGAAAATTTACAATTCACTTTCATTCAAAGAACCAAATATATATTATGAATCAAAAATATGGGAAATTGGAGATTTCATATACTATTTGTTATGGTGGATAGTTTTAATTAATATTCTTGTTGGATTATTCAATATGTTGCCTGTAGGAATTCTAGACGGCGGAAGATTTTTTTATCTAACAGTGCTTGGGATTATAGGAAATGAAGAAATTACAAAGAAAATTTACAATTCCTTGGGATATTTTATTTTCTTTGTCTTTTTGCTTCTTATGATTAGATGGGCAATTAGTTTCTTTTGAATTATTTTATATTTTTTCGTCGG
>JACQLJ010000021.1 GCA_016234065.1 Candidatus Pacearchaeota archaeon | reverse complement strand
TCTACACATTGGTCTGGGAGTTCCTTTAAGCCCTCAATACAATTCTTATTGTAAATTTTATCTACTTCCATCGTGTTTTCCCGAAATTGAGTTCATTTAGTATAGCGTTAAGAGAAGTTCGCCTCCTCTTTAGCTTTTAATGTATCGTGAGGCGAATTTTGGGAATCCGCAGATTGCCTCTTAACGCTTATTAAACTCTCCGTAGGAAAATCATCCGCAGATGATTTAGTAAAATTAGTCCCCCCGTTTGCTATTGGTATTTTTATAAAGCAAAACCATTTAGTTCTACTTTTGCTTCCAGTAGTATGTCCAAATAGTGGTTTCTCAATGAATAAACTTAATACTGTTTCTGATGATATTTCTTCTTCATTCCACTTAAAAATTAATACTCCATAATCGTCTAAAACACGCCAACATTCTTTAAATCCTTTTGCTAAGTCATATTGCCAAGTTTCAGCATTTAATGAACCATAGGTTTTAGCAAATCGGCTATTTTTGCCAAGAGTTTTCAAGTGAGGTGGGTCAAAAACTACAAGTTTAAATGAATTATCCTCAAACTCTAATTTTGTAAAATCCATAACCCTATCTGGTTGAACTTCATGATTGGGTCTATGGTCAATATGCCCCTTTTCTGCAATTCGATTATCTATATAAATTGTGTTTGGATGTTTTTTATTAAACCATAACATCCTACCACCACAACAAGCATCAAGTATAAATTTATTTTTTAATTCCATTTTTGTGAGTCGGTGGGTTTATTGAGTTTAAGTTCCAGTATTAAGCAACTTTAGGCAATAATACCTATTGTCTTACATTTCTCAACTGCTTCTGAATAATCTGTTTTTCTGCATTGAGTATAAATTTGAGTTGTTTGCCTGATTGAATGCCCTACCCATTTGCTCACTTGGTCATAGTCGCCTATCTTGTTATCCAAAGCCCACACAACAAAAGCATGGCGGAGAGCATGACAGCCAAACCATCTGCTCCTATGCCAGTTTAATCTGATGAAAGCATTTTTGAGAATTGCCTGCGGTGTTCTCTTGCTGTAATATTTTGAGTTTTGCCCCTGAAAGATATAAGGATTTTCTGCTGGCAATAGTTCAATGTAAGCCTTTAATTGAAAATAAACCTGTTCAGGAAGTATTGTAAATCTGTCTTTATCCCCCTTTCCAGATTTGACGAACAGCTTTCCATCCTGCTGGATATGATGTTTCATTACCCTTATTACTTCCCATCTTCTTAATCCAGAGTAACGCATCAATAACAAGCAGAGCCTGTGCTTTATGTTCGGCGTTACTGATATTATCTGCGTGAAATCATCATCCCAACAGATTTTAGGTATTGGCTTATTCTCTTTTGCTTTCCTTATTTCTATCTGCTTATTTTCAAATTCCCTGCAATAGAATCTTATGACTTTTGCGTGAAGGTTTCTGCTCCTTGCTGAATATCCTTTTTTTATTATTAAATAATCAAGATAATTATTTATTTCTTCCTCTGTGAAATTGCTTGCTTTTCTTGTGTGCTCAAAAAACTGGTTGAGTATTGAAATGTATGTCTTAATGGTTGAATCCTGCAATCCCATTCCTTTAAGCCTATTTCTGATTTGCTCCATTTTTATTAATTCTGTTTTTCTTCTTTAATAAGTTTTTGTATTGCCAATATAATAAATTGACTCCTATCCCTGTATTTAAGATTGGAAACAGAAACAATTTTATCTATATCCTGAATTAGTTTTTCATTGCAGTTGAAAGCATATTGTTTAATTACCATATAATTGTCATATAATTATAGCTTATATATAAACCTTTGCTTTATAAAAAGGAAAATTATTTATATAACCTTGCTAAGTTTGGTGCTGATGGAGCAGGAAGCCAAGTATGAAGAGGGGCTTATTGAAATATCGGGAGTGAGCAAGCAGATAATATTTTCAAAGCTGGCTCATTTCTGCACTAATGATTCTGGAAATGACTTGTATTTCCTGTTTGAAGCTGTTAGGGAGCTTAGAGCTGATGTTGGGGATTTTTTAATTGATAATAAGTATGCGGACAAGGCAGATTTAGTAAAAAGGAAGCTTACTGAGCTTGGAAAACAGCTTTACAAAGTAAAATTATTTTATGACAGCTTGGGAAACAAGGAAATGACTGATTTTCAAAAAGAGAAAAGGATATACAAGCTTTATATTAACGAACTCAAGAAAATAGTTCCGTTACAGAAAACCTTATTTAATGTTTTTAATCTTTATATTGACAAGACAAACCTGAAATACCAGTCAATCCCAAACAATTATTTCAAGAAGTCGGAAAGAAAATACACTACATTTGATTTGGGCAAAAAAGAAGAGGAAGAAATTGAAGAGGATGAAAGTGTCACTTAAATGCCTGAATTGCAACATTAAAATTTTTGGAGAGAAAAAAGAGGGAGACATCTGGATTTGCTACAAGTGCGGTCAGAAGATGACGATAAAAAACAATAAATATCAGAAAGTTGAGGAAGTTTACTTGGAATAAAATGGAAGTCTCACATGAGCAGTTTGTCAGGTTGATATTCAAAGAGCCACATCAAATTCTATTGATTTCTAGCTCTGGGGGCGGTAAAACCACCACTGGGGAGAATTTGATTGAAGAAAGCTATGATAGGGGAGCTTTCATTGTCTCTCCTTTTGACCCAAAGGAAGAGCTGGAGCTTGCATTTGCGATGTTTGAGCCAGAAAAAGCCTACCATCTTAAAGAGCTTGCAAAGATTGGCAAGGAAAAATCTAAGAAGAGGGTGAGGATACACCATCCGTTTACATTCAATCTTCCAAGACATGAAAAGCTGTATCCTATGGAATTGTATACTTTTGCGATGAATGAGATTGGCAGGGATGAAATTTCTTTTATAACAGAAAGCCAGTCGGATTTGGACATTGTGAGGAGCATGGTTAATGCAACGAATGAACTGAAGAAAGACGACAGCCTGTTTGATTTTATGAAAATCATAGAGAAAAAAACCAAAGCAATCAAGAGAATGGTTGCTGGAAAGGAAATAGCCATGCCAGACCCTTCAAATTTCTTCCTGAAGACTGGCTCTACTGGAACATCAAAGACAATAGGTGACATCTCTTCTTATTTCCAGCCTTTTCTTATTGATTACTGCGTAGCTCCTGAAAACTTCTTTTTGAACTTGGACATAAAGGAGATTTTCAGGGACAGGGAAAGCTATCATGTTTTCAGCACAAGATTCATCAAAGACGAAAAGATAAAATATTTTGTTGCATTGAAAATATTAAATTTGCTTTATGAAAACAGGAAATACTGCAATCATCCTATGGTTATTTACATGCCAGAAGTCAGCTCTTTGCTTCCTTACAGGGAAAAAGGCTACAAGGAATTCTTAGCGATGTCATTAGCACCGAAGATACTTAAATTCAGAAGCAGAGGTGCAGGTGGAACTTCCACAATAATGGAATCACAGAACTGGTGGAACATATTTGATAAGGTGAGGGGTGGGGCTACAAGGACATTATTCGGGCAGTTGGGAGATGCACAGGATATTGAAAGATTATCAAAGGCACTGAAATGGAAAGCTGATACTGTCCAGCTTATCAAAGGATTAAGGAAAGGGGAATTTATAATTCAGGGCATGGAAAATAAGTATGGCTCTTTTAGGCTTTTTATGCCGAGCCACATGCACAAGGAGATTGATTATACTTTTGAAAATATGTTCAGGAGGCATTATCCTGAATTGCTGGTTAAGTATAGCGAGATTATTGCAAAAGTTCAGGAAGAAATCAAGATTCAAAGGGAAAAAGTCAGGAAAGAGGCACAGGAAGAATACCTGCATTCCAAGAAGTTTATTGAGGAGAAGCAGAAATCCTTGCAGGAAAAAAGAAACCAGTCGCAGGAACTTGAACAGACGCAGGAAAAATTAAAAGATGTCAAGCTGAAAGAGAAAGAAAGAATGCAAGAGGAATGCCTAAGACTATATGCTGAAGGGAAAAAATACAGGGAGATTGGAAGGGAACTGAAGCTTGACCACAAGACTGTCAAGAATTATATAATTGAGGCTCAGAAGAGAAAAACGGAAAATATTTCACCGACCCCGATATTGTGATTAAAATGGAAGAATGTCAAATCTGCAAAAATAGGAACAGAAGTTTAAGGGGATTTTACAGAAGATGGAAGGTTTACTTCAAAGATTTTCCTGCATTTGACAAGAGTTTTGAAAAAATATTGGAAGAATGCGGAATATCTCTGGAATCTTTGAGAGAAGATAATGGCACTTGATGGCACAAAAAATTAATTTTGTCAAAAAAAATAGGAATAAGAAAGATAAACTAAATCCAGCAAGATTATCACTGAAAAGACTGCGGAGAAATCATTCAAAGAACTGATGCTCACTAAAGGTGAGGTTGTTTCTTTGCCTTCATTAGAAAACCATCCCCCGACATTTTTCATTATGAAGGCAAGTAGAAGTGCATCGGAAGGTGCACTTTTTATTTTAACAAAAAGAAGATTAATTTAACGGAGCAAATGGCTTATGAAGTGCAATGTTCTTTATTTTTTTCATTGCTTCCCTGAGTTCATCGGCTTCGTTGTATCTGCCGTATCTTCCAGCAAGAATTCTAGCTTGGTGTTCAACAGCATTTGCTACTAGGCTCAATGCTCTTCCAAAATCAATTTCCATAGGCATTTTTACCACTTGCTTGTATAATTGTTCCATAACACTTAACAATAGTTAAGTAACTATTTAAATTTTTCTTTTTTTCTGGAAAAATCTGGCAATGTTTTGTAGGATTCTTTTGTTTAAAGGGGAAATCTCTTGTAGGAAAAATTTTAACGCTGAAAAATTGCATGAACATTTATTTTTCTCAAAGGCTGGGGAAAATGGGTCTGAATATGTTGCTACTGCTACATGGGGGTGGGGAGGGGAAAGAAAAAACACAAGTTTTTTATATTTCGTTAAAAATTGCAAAAGGAAGGGTAAAGATTTTTTTCATCAAGAAGATGTGTCTTATTGAGCAAATCCCCAGAGCTGGGAGAAAATTGACGAGAATTATGAAAACAAATATTGGCTTATCAGCTTGCAAAGAAGCTTTAATTAAACTCTATTTGGTTGGAAGGAGTGTTAATAATGTTGTTTCTGAAATTAAAATTACATTCGTAAAAGTTTTCCCTAACGCACCCACATTGAAAAAAGGGGAATGGCTGGAGAACATATTTACTAGCTTTGCGAGGGTATATGTCGTCGTTAAAACAATGGTTAAATGTGAATTCAATATTCTGATTTGGTTGGGGAAAAACTATGGTTGAACTTTGGAGAAGACCTATTAAGTTGTATATATGGAGTGAACAGAAGATGAGTCTTGAAGGTCATCATCAATGGAATGAGAAACTCAGGGGCTTTACTAGGAAGCTTGTGTATAAGCCTGAGATGAGGCTTGATGTGCATTATAGTCAGATTGATACATTAGACAAAATCAAGATGCTCTGCGAAGATTTACTTGGAGTTGGTGTGTGGGTTGTCAGAAGCCTTAGTAGGGGAAAGACAAAAACAAGATGGAAGTGGGTTCGGCTTGCTAAAGTGATTGTTATGAAACATGGTGATGATTATAGGTCAACAATTGAAAATACAGGAAGGTTAAAAAGGTATAAATTTTTCAAAAATTAAAAGAGGCTGGAGTTGAATTACAATGCATGCAATTGGCTACATAAGACTTTCTGATGAAGATAGGAATAAGAAAGACAAAACTGAACTTGAAACTAGCTTGATTAATCAAAGGAAAGATGTTGAAGGTTATATCAAAAATAATCAGCATGAATTTATTGAAATATATGATGATAAATATCTTACAGGAGACGACCCAGATAGACCTGAATTGAAAAGAATGATTGATGATATGTATTCTAAAAAGTTTGATTTAATTGTAATAAAAAATTTATCTAGGCTTACTAGAAATCCTTATATGCAAAAAGAGCTTCTTATGGAATTTCAACTTAATAATATTCAAGTTGTTTCATTAGAGGGCGGTCTTGAGAATGAAGTAATTTCTGAAACAACAGCTTTTGTAAATCATCTGTTGATTGTTCTTGGAAGAATGAATGCTAGGAAGCTACATGAAAGAAAGCAAAGCGAAAATTTGCCCTATATAACAGCTCCTTTTGGTTATAAATTTGATGATAAAAAGGAATGGGTAGTGGACAAGAAAAAAGCAGATATTATAAAAAAAATATTTGAACTTACTCTTCAGGGAGTTTCTTATTTACAAATTTTGAAAGAAACCAAAATATCAAAAAGCCTTTATTACAAAATAATAAAAAATAAGTCGTATATTGGTTTTATTGTGCATAAAAAATATATTAAGAATCCTATTGGAAGGATTATCAAAATAAATAAAGTTGAATATTTGGGGCGACATGAAGCTATTATTCAAAAAGAAATCTTTGATAGAACCCAAGAATTCCTGAAAAACAAAAAACTTTATAAAAAATAGGCAATATCAAAATATTTGGTATGTTGTGGGAAGGCAGGGCGTATTCCACCTTCTAACGAAGAGCCTGCCCTGCCTTCCTTTTATATTCAACCACTGGACATCCCTGCCTAAAATATTTAAAGGAGATCACAATAAATTTATTTGATGAAACAAAAAATAATTGGAACTATCAAAAGAAACTGCCAGACTTGCAGGCAGGAAGCTGAGTGTAATGTCATAGAAACAAAAAAAGGGATAAAAATAAGGTGTGATAAATGTTCATCTAAATGCTGACATTTCTTTTCAGCATTAGGATGCTCCTTCTCGCACTCTTGAGTTTATTGCTGTAAAGCTTTGTATAGTATTTCAGCTTTTTTTCATACCTTACAATTTGTTGCTCTCGTTTCTTAATCAGGATTAATCTGGATTCCTGCTTTGTAGGCTCTGGCGTGATTGGTTTGGGTGCAAGCCTTTTTTCAAGCTCTTCCTGCCAATAATTCTTCTTTTGGCAGTAGTTAATCATTCTAGCCATAATCCGTTTCATTTTGCGATTATGACCCCTTATGTTGTATTTTCTGTAGCCTAGAAGATGGGCTAACTCATGACAAGCCATACCTATTGAGGTTTGCCATCTAAGCCTTATTAAACCGCCATAATCACACTTTCCACCGCCTATCCTATCAGTAAAGGCAAGACTGAGCCTTCCTACCTTAAAATGCCTCTGGAGCTTGCTAATGACAATCCTAGCCTGTTCTGAATTAAGCTCTTTGATATAGGCTTCTGGGAACTCCTTGTGTTCATCTGCATAGAACTTTAGTTTGTAGCCAGAATGCTTCCAGTCATTCATTTTTCATGCCTCCATATAATTTGTTCCCATATCCTGATTAAAGTTGGCTCGTTCTCAACAAAGAATTCATTGCGACTTTCTACAACAACAACATATTCCTTAGTTTTAGCCCATTCTTTAGCCAGTTTCATTGCTTCATCTTTTGTCTTAAACATTTCTTGCTTCATTGTTGTTCACTTCCTTCACAATGCTGTTCCCAGCAATGGTCGCATAACTTCTTGCCGAGATAATCTATAGCCCATTCATTTCGGCAGGGTCTGTCTTTTGGTCTGTTTTCACATCTATTTTTGTTTTTCATATTTTATCACCAATTAATTTATAGACGACAAACTAAATAAATCTTTGCCACAACTGGTAGTAGTTGATTTATTGTTCATACTACTAATAGACGAGAAACACAAAATTCATAAATAATTTTCGACGATAAAATCAAAGACATTTAAATACTAAGTAAAAAACTAATCGTCGATAAAAAGAAAAAATTAAGGTTTGTAATTATTTTTTGCGGATTTTAATGCAAATCCTGCTCCATTTCTTTTGAAAGATTCTAATGTTTGCTGTTCAATCATTGTCATATTCCGATTTGTTTTTTGCTTCAAAGAAATAATCTGTATTAATTTTATTGCATTGATTTCCTGCTTTAATTCCTCTATCTGGTCTTTAAGCTCATAAATCAGTTCATAATTATGCTGGATGTTATCTGCATTTTCGTTTATGAGTGAAGGTAATTGCAAGGACTCTGACTGATTCCTCTTTATCTGCTTAATCCAAGAATCAGTATTTTCAATGTATGATTTCATTTGGACTGATGTTTTAGTTTCACCATCCATAATCTTATTGGCTGTATCGAGAAGCTCTATGACTGAATTTTTTATATTTTTTATATCTTCCTTTAATGCTTTAATCTCTTTTTGAATATCCATGCCACTTCTTTTTTTAATAAGTTTATAACATTTTTGGTTTTGAATGTAGTGGGGGAAGGATTTGAACCTCCGAGTTTCAGGTTATGAGCCTGTCGAGAACTCCAGACTTCTCCACCCCACTAAGATTATCCTCTTTCAAATTTAATGTTTTTGAACTGCTTTTCTTTCTGCTCTTTTAGCTTTTCTTGTAAATCTTTATCTCTTAAATCTATGATTATGTTATCTTCATCATTTTCTGTTTCAAAGCTCATTTTTTAATTCTTTTTATTGCCTCTGTAAGCTTTTCAAACTGGTTTTTTAAAAAATTTCTTAAGGTCAGCTCCAGAAATATGATTGCAATTATAGAGCCGAATGCCCAGCCTATTCCGCTTGCTCCGCCTGTAATCAGGGCAATCACTATTTCCTTTTTTGTTATTCCTTCAAAGATATAATTTAATTCCATTGTCACGCACTTTCATAAAGAATTTTTCTTTTTCCTTTTTGATATAATACAAATAGTTTGGAAGTATTTGGTGGCACTTTAATTTCTTTTAATTCCTTTATGTCATTTACAAAGCTAAAATATTTCTGCTGGGTTGCTTTGACTGACACCAATAGCCAATGGTCTTTGTTGCAGGCGGCTCTGTCGCATTTTCGTCAGTTCTAATTTTTTGTCGCATCCGTCAGTTTTGTAGGCTCTTTTTCAGCAATGACAACCATCTGTTATTGTTTGAATTTAGATAAATTCCTGCTCTTTCGCTTGGCGTTTCTCCCAATGCTGAATTTTCTTTTATGTAATTGTGATACAACCTAAACCCCGCACTCCATTGTTCAACATTATCTATGCCTCTCCTAACCTTGTCAAATTCCCTAAACTCGTTGTGGTATCTTTCTATCATATTATTATTCTTGTGAACATTGTTAATTCCTGCCTTTGCAATATGTTTGACTGCATTTTGGTTGTATTCCCACTCATTTATTTTATGAAATGTTTGACCTATTGCGTGAGGGTATGAACTTAGTTTATCTGTTGTAATTGTCAAATCAGATTTTCCTGCAACATCTTTTACTTTCTGCATTATTTGTTGTGCGTCCTCAATGTTTCTCTCTTTTGTAATATTGTTAGCAATCAAGAACCTTGTATCGTGGTCTATTGC
>JACQLJ010000018.1 GCA_016234065.1 Candidatus Pacearchaeota archaeon | reverse complement strand
TACTTGAATGTCCAAGGAGATTGCTTCAAGACTTCACCAGCAACAGTAACAGCAAGTTTGCAGTCTGGTGGAAAAGCCGGGGAAGATTTGGTTGTTAATGCAACAGTAAAAAACACAGGAACAGAATCAGCAACATACATTGTCAACGCTGCGGGATATTCAACATGGGCTGAATCAGCAAACGTAAACCCAGGCACATTCACATTGGCTGCAGGAGAATCAAAGGATGTTTTGGTAACTCTTGTTGTCAGCGATGGCGCATCAGGAGAAAACACATTCAATGTTGAAGTCGTTTCAGGAAACGAGTTGGCTGTCAATCAACCGGTGACTGTAAATATTGAAGGCAAATCAGGATTCCTTACAGGAAGTTTCCTAGGATCAAGTGGAGGTTACACTGGAGTTCTTGCTTTGGTGACATTGATACTTGTTGTGGCAATAATCATTGTTCTTGTCAAGCTTTTCAGAAAGTAAATTTCTCTTTTAATTTTTTAAAATGAATAATGAAAACAGAAGATTAAGAAATGAAATTTATGCTTTTTTTGGAGATATTGCCGATCTTCCAAATGCCGAGGGATTGTTAAAAGAATCTTTTAAGGCAATATCTGAAAGATGTATACCAATTGTGGTACATACTAGAAGTCAAGAGTTAATTGATTTATTAAGGTACTATGGCAATAAAATTTTTAGAGAAGAAGAGGGATTTGATGACTACTTGAGTGCTCTTGTCAAAGAAAATGAAGTAGATAATATTAAACCCCATTAAAATTATAACTTAACTTATTTAAACACATTTTACTTTTTCATGAAATGAAAAAGTCTAACGAATCTGATTATATATTAAATCTCTTTTCGAGATATTTAATCTTGCTCCTTGTTTCGATAAACGGACTGTTTATTTTCTATTATGTTTTTACTCCGTTGACAATTTATCCAATATCTTTTATTTTTAGTTTGTTTTTTGACACGTATCTTGTGGGAAATACTTTGATTATGAAAAGCGTTTCTATTGAATTCATAAAAGCATGCATTGCCGGTTCAGCGTATTATCTTTTGCTTATCCTGATACTTTCAACTCCAAAAATCGAAGTTAAAAAAAGAATTTCAATGATTTTCATTGCGTTTTTATCTCTTTTGGTTGTAAATCTAATAAGAATATCCTTGCTAATCTTGATATTTTTAAATGGCTATGACTTCTTTGACATAACCCATAAATTCTTTTGGTATTTTATGAGCACAGTTTTTGTTGTAGTGATTTGGTTTGCAGAAGTTAAATATTTCAAAATTAAAGAGATTCCAGTTTACTCTGATTTAAAATATTTGTATGAAAAAATTAGAAAATGATCCCAGAATTTTCCGCAAATATTTTTGAAATAATCGACAGTCTAGGGTATTTTGGGATTTTTCTTGGAATGGTTATTGTTAACTCATTTATCCCTCTTCCGAGCGAAGTAATTTTAATTCCAGTAGGAATTTTGATTTCTCAAGGTGAAATGAGTTTTACTTTAGCTTTTATTTTTGGGCTTTTTGGGAGTTTAGTCGGCGCAACAATTAATTATCTGTTAGCTTTATTTTTAGGAAGGAATACTGTTGACATTTTAATATCAAAATATGGAAAATTTTTCTTCATAACAAAAAAAAGACTGGATGAAACAGATGAATACTTTAAAAGGCATGGGGAAATTACCACTTTCATTGGGAGATTAATCCCTGGAGTTAGGCATCTTATATCTCTTCCTGCGGGATTTGCAAAAATGAATTTTTATAGATTTGCTATTGCAGTTATGCTTGGTTCTGGAATATGGGTGTTGACTCTCTTATCATTGGGTTATTTTTTTGGAAACAATATTGAATTAATTAACAAGAACATTGAGATTATTACAATAACTTTTGTTTTAATAGCGTTTATTATGCTTTTTGCTTACGTTTCTTGGATAAAAAAGAAAAGAAAATCTAAGCATCGTTAATCAGATCATTCATTTGAATGAATGATTCAACCATAAACCTTTCTGTGCCTTTGAGAATTTCGCAGTTGTTTATGTTTATGTTGTAGCATGAAGAATTCCCAACTTGTTCTACATTTGTTTGATTTCCAGATTGTATTCTTACAAAAGTGTATTCATCATTTTCACTACAGGATAAACTTTTGTTTTTGATTATATTTATGTTGGCCAAGCCATAAAATATTTTCATGTTCTCTATCGCTATAACTCCCTCGCCATTGCAATTAAAATCTTCTGTTGAATCTATCACTAAATTTTGCAGAATGTAGGATTCTCCAGTAAGCGGTACTTCTTCATCCAGCTTTTCAGGGTTGTTCCTTAAATACATGAAATATTCTTTCACTTCTTTTTCATCATACTTTTCTTTGTCCCCAATATAAAAATTATATTCGCTTGTTTCTTTGTTGTAAATTACAGGGAATGAAGTCTGGTACAAAACCAAACAAGGTTTCACATCGCAAAACTTGACTGTCTCAAAATCCAAACCGCGATATTCAAAAGTCCTCAAGTTGTAAGCAACCAAGTAAATAATCAAAAATGCTAAAACAACCACCCCAATGATTATGAGAAATGTTTTCAACATCTTATTTTCTTCCTTAATTTGACTTTTTTTTGGTGCTTTCTCCTTTTCCTTTCCCTCAACTTGCACAATTTTTTCCTTGCCTTTTGTTTCTACTTCGAAAATTTCTGAATACTTTGATTTTTTTTCTTTTTTTGCCATCGTTAATTAAAATATAAACTCTTTTTAAAACTAACTTTCAACTCCAAGGATTTTGAATAAAAATTCGTCTGTCAAACCTGTTAAACTCTCTTTCTGTCCTTTTATGAAAACACAGTTGCCATTTTGCTCTATTTTTTCAAGTTCATTTTCTTTCTTTTCCTGGATTATGATGAAATTATCACCGCAGTTTTTTGTAACAGAAATGTTACTGCAGTTTTGTTCTTCCAAACAAGCATTTTCAATTTTGTTGACAAACTGTCTTAAATTTACTCTTATCTCTGATTCCGCCTCAACGCTTTCCGAGAAGATGTAAAGGGTTTTATTTTTATAATTGTCTAAATTTTTTATTTCGGAATCTATTTTTTGAACATCATAAGGAATGTTCCTGAAAATAAAATTTTTGCTGTCTTTGTTCAAAACCCAAAACCCATTTTGTTCTGTAAAATCAAAGCCATTGTATGTAATTTTTTGCTGAGTGGAGTTTACTTGGTTGTCTAGGACTATGGATTGGAGGGCATATCCTAAGGTGCTGAAAATCATCAAGAATATCAAAACCCCTCCGACGATAAATTGATTTCTCTTTTTCTGCCTTTCTTCCTCCTCCCTGTTCAAAATCTTTCTCATTTTATAATTTGTTTTGCGGGATATAAAAGTTTATTGATGATTTGTTTTTTAGATAATTGCTCGCCACGCTCGCATAACAATCTTTCGCGTAAAACGCTTGTTATTGATGTGGATGATAATCTAAAATCCAAACATTTTTCCACGAATTAAACCTTCATCAATCGTGAGCGCTTTAGCGTGAACGTAATATAGTTCCCACTAATCCATAAAAAATAAAGCTGAAATCAAAGATTTCGCATAATCTCTTTTAACAGGTTAAAAAAATAAAGAAAAATAAAAAAATAAAATTTGTTTTTATGCTACTTGAAGTTCAGCACTTGTAGATGTCGTTCCAACATACTTCTTACCGGCAGCTGTATCAACAGTCTGCGTTCTTAAATATGTTGCAGCGTTTACAGTATCAGCAACTTCGTAACCAGCGACGACCAAGGCTACCTTTCCCGTGGTGTAAGCGTCTCCGACAGATTGTATCAAGAACTGGCCTGAGCCAACTCCTGTAGCGTCTGTGAATCCTGCTCCACAGTAAGATCCTCCTAGTACTTCAGCGGCAACAGAGTTAATACATGTTCCACCAACTACAATCAAGTTCTTTGACTGAACCGATGAAACCTCTGTATCCATTACTAAGACATTTCCTAGTTGTGTTGCTCCGCTTGAACTCGTGGTTCCAGCTGTTACTTCGGATCCTACTTCCCCAATATATATTTGTGCATATACTTGGGATTCAGGATAGCTTATTTCGACTGTTTTTTGGTCTGATTCTGTTGCGTCAATTGTAACAAGTGTACCCCACCAGTCAAGGTCTTGTGTGATATCACTATCACTTTGAAGACTTGCTGAATAGTGTCCTTTATCCGAACTGAACAATACATCATTGACTCCCAATCCACTGTCTCCGCTTCCTGCGGGTGCAGTTTCTAAATCAACAACTACTGCATGATAATTGTTGTCTTCATCCTGTCCTCCATATACAACAACTGCAGGCTGATCTATATTTGCATTTCCTTCTGGATCTATCAAAAGGATTTCTGTTCTGTTAACAACAGCATTACCTACAGGAGTACCTGTTCCTGTTACATTAAGGCCTGTTACATTATATCTAACTGAACCAACTGTTAAAACAGTGTAGTTTGCATAGGCATAATGTTCATTACTGGCAGTTCCTAAACTTGTAACTGAAGCACTTGCACCGCTAACTGTCCATGTAGCAAAGGTTGCATTACCTCCTGCTTGATATGTGAAAGTTACTGGCGTGTAACCATCTCCGTCTGGGAAATTGATTACTTTTGTTGCGCTTGACGTTCCATTCCATGTATCTAAACTTACGTTTAAAGGTTCATAGAACTGAACTTGGGCTCCATCATCTGTTTCTATTGTTGGGTAAACTACCCAAGTGTTTACAGTAGCCGAGTCACTTGTAGGATATTTTATTGTTGCAGCCAAGCCATTAGTCTGCGCAAATAATACAGTGTATTGTTTTCCATCTATTGTTAATGTACCAACTCCTGAACTTGTGAAAGTAGTCTTATAAGTTGTTCCACTTAAAACATCTTGGAATTCAACTCTGTCATCTCCAAAAGTAGCACTTGTATCATTGTATATGTCAATAAGCTGAAGTAAATGCCCGTACTCTTCGTTACCTAAAACAACATAGTCATCTTCTGTAAGGTTCGCACCTTCAACAGTCCATATTGAAAAATTGCTGTCATCAGCAAGCCTCAAATTTGGTTGCTTGTAAATAGGTGTGTCTGCTTGATTGGATGCATATGTTGCATTCTTTGCAAATTCAGCAGTTCCTGAATTTCCATCAGCGTCAGTGAAAGTTATTGTCATTGAATCATCTCCTGAGTTTAAAACAGAAATCATCTCTCTGTTAGCATCGTCAAGAGGCGAACTCAATCCAACAAAATCAACTTTGAAGCTTTCGAAAACAGGGTCTTGGAACGATGTTCCTGGAAGGATTGCATCATTACTTGAATCTGGTCTGAAAACGGCAACAGCAATTTCAGTAGTAGCAGCTGTTCCTCCAACTATGTATGCATGAGTTCCGTCAATAGGATCGTCGTCGGCACCTCTTGTCACAGTTGCTCCATTTGTAATAGTTAATTTTTCAGAACCTACTAATAATGTAGCTGTGATACCTGCAACATCAGATGATGTTACGTCTTTGACAGCAACTTCGATTCCTCCAACCTTCTTTGAATCTCCTTCATCAATCTCTTTCGAGTCTGTACCTATTTGAACAGTGGCAGATGTACTATCTCCATTTAGCAAGGAAACAGTGTAATCTGTGCCTGCAACATTTACAGTAGCCGAAGGATTTTCAGTTCCTGATTTTGTCAATGTGACCTCTCTTGCAGAAGCGAACAATACAAGATCAGTTAAGTCAGTGTCTGTACTGACAACAAAATCTTTCCCGAAAAGGGTTACTGTTTCACCTTCTGAATCTTCATGTGTGAAGTTAATTGCCTTACTGAAAGTTACGGATGCATTATACAATGGATTTGAAGTTTGACTTGAACCGAGGCTTATTCCGACTTGCGGATCTACACTACTCTTTGGCTGTTTAGCGAAAATAACCTTTCCAGAATTATCTCCTCCAGCATCTGCTCCTGCAAGTAATTTTATCGTTGGAGTCAAATCTGAAGTTGTATCTCCATCAAAATTAGAATCTGCAAGAACAGTCGGAAGGTCTGACTTTGTCAAAGTTGATTTTACACTATTCAACGAAGTGTTGAGCCAAATTCTGTCTGCGCTTGTGTCTAATGATACTGTTTCACCACTTGTTGAAGTGGTTGTTCCTCCGGTTGTTCCACCCAAGAACGATTGCAAGTTTGTCGATATTTGACCTGCTTCAACACTGTCAAGAAGCGAAACTCCTGAACCTGTACCATAAACAATTGCGACATCTGCGTTACCACCAACAACGAAAGGTGCTGGATAGTTAGCCGCAGCTGCAGTACCTACTGTTAAACCCATCATCAATGCGCTTGTTCCTATAGCTGACAATTTTTTGAAATTAAACATTGTCTTTTTTTTATAACCTCCTTTCACCTGTATACTATCTGTTGCCTACGGCAACTTCCACCCAAATTGATAGTCATAGGGTAGACCATCTTTTCTGAATGAACATGAATCCCCTAAACTGACCACGCATGGACAGTTTCGGAATCTCTTATCCCCTATTAGAACACTCCTAAGAGTGCATAATCTGAAATTCAAAGTCCTTTAAAAAGTTTCCCGTCAGACGTGGAAAAAACTCGAAAAAACATGTCTTTTTTAAGGTTTTATTTATAAATATTATGCTGTCACTCGTTTATTACTACAGAAACAAGAGAGTTTGGAAGAAAAGGTTTATTAATATAGGATACTTAATTGGAACATATTCCTTTAAAGGACTATATAATAAAAAATGGCTCTAAAATCTAAAACTAGGGAGATAACTATAAGAGAATCTGAAGGGGCTTTTTCAATATTCAAGAAATCTTCTGTCTCCAAAGACGAGTATGACTTCTCTGGCCTGCTTGCCTTAAGACAGGTTCTTAACAACGAGAAAGCAAGGATTTTGCATGCTATAAAAACCCAAAAACCCTCTTCAGTATATCAATTGGCAAAGCTTCTTGGGAGAAAATTCAAGTCAGTGAACGATGACATTAAACTCCTCGAGAGGTTTGGATTGGTTGAACTCATTGAAGAAAAAACAAAGAACAGAAAAAGGCATAAACCTGTTCTTGTTTCAGATTCATTGACAATACACTTTAAAATCTAGTAATCCTTATTCAAATATCAATCCAAAAATTTCATGAAATTTTTGCTAACTTAAACGGGTGAAACAAACGAAATTTAAACACACAGATTATTTTTGTCAACAAAGAGGGTCTAATAATATGCTGTGAAAGTAATTCCAATATTTTTTGGGAGGTACTGTGCAGAGCCTCTTGAGTTTGAAGTTTTATTACCTTTACTAATACTAGGAATAAGACTTTCATTATTTTCTTTTATCATCAATTCATAGCCCTTCACGGCACTGTTTGAACTGATTGACCAACTGTTTTCAGTTATTTCTTCAAGTGTAGTGCCTAAAACATCGCAAGCATCTTGGCCGTTAAGACACAGATTATTGTTAAGACATTCATATATCACATCTTGGACTGAAAGAAACTCCAAATTATCCCTGCACTGTGTCGTGTATTGCAAAGATGACTGTATAAAACTCTCGACTTCATAACTCTCAACAGACTCTCTTTCACTATTCTTTACTGTGAAAACCAAGAAGAAAAGTAAAATCACAGATACCACTATAATAATCAGTGCAAATCCAACCATCTCTTCCTGTGCTTTTCTAGGCATAGATGCTAAAATCTTTAATTTTTGCTCCTGTGCTTCTTTTTTTCCAAATATTATTTTATTCATAACTCACCATAAGTTTAGCTATTTCGCATTTGTCTATTACATCTTCTCCAGAAGACTCTTTTCTGCACAACGAAACGAAATTTGAATATTCGGCCGAAACTTTACCATCAAGAATTCTAATTATATTACAGTTTGGGTAGTTTTCAAAAGTGCATTCTGCGTCACTTGAGCTTGGGTAAATTTTTCTTATTTCTATATTCTCAACACCCCAAAAATTCAAGTATATGTTTGAATTATCTTTTAGTATCATTGCCTTGTCAGCGTCGATGCAGTTTGTCCTAGAATTTTTGAAGGCATCGCCGCAAGAAAACTCCGGAGAATTTGCAAGTTTGGTTACAAGAAATCTTGCATTTTGTTCTTCCAAATCTGAGGCAGAACTCCTTAAATCATTTAGTTGTATTGACAAAACAAAAATTCCAACCAGTGCAAAAAACAAGGTCACAGCTATCAGCATGAAGGTCATTTGCTGTATTTTTAGTTGTGCTTTTTTCATTTTTCTTTCTCCGTGTCTCGCGATGCGTGATTATGTGTGATCTAACACAGTTGGATTTTTACTCCGTATGTGCCGATGCGTAATTTAACACAGTTGGATTTTTACTCCCGTCTCGCGATGCGTATGCGTAATCGCTTACCATAACTTACACTCCGCAATTTCATTTTGTGATTCTAAATTTTCTACAAGATTTTCCATAATGATCAAATCATCTGATGAACTGAAACCATCCTGCAAACTTTGCAATTGAAGCAAACCATTACCCAAGTTTGAGTTGCAGTTTTCTTTGGATATGAAGACAGATTTTTCTTCATATATCAAGGAAAGTTGTTCCCCACGCTGCATGATTCTTTTCATCTGACAGTCATAAATCTCTTTATCTGAGAAAATTGAGGCATACATTGAAGCATCGTTGATGAAATAAAATCTTTCACTATCTTTATCTAAATAGTCTCCGTCATAATTTACAGTGATATCACAATCATTTCCATTTTCAAAACAAATTTGTACACTTCCATCAAGGCAGTTTCCGACTTGCATATTTTCTTGATTCAAATTTGAAATTTCCTCTTCAATTTTCGTCGGAGCGTTTTTAAAACAGTAAGTTTTTTTTGAGGAAGTCAGATAAATCATGTCTGCAGTTTTATATGGAAATTCAAAGGGTTTGGAAAATATGAAAAACTTTTTTCCTTCAGCATTCGCTTCAGAAAACATATACTTGTTCGAAAAACTAACATTGACTCCTGCATCACTCCATTTATCAAAACTTTTTTGTGAAACCCTTATTATTTGCCTTCCAAAATTTCCGTTATTATTGCACCGGTTGTGAATTCTTGTATCTGAAGGCAGTTGAATTGAAGTTGTTTTTCCAGTTTCAAATCCTGTTTCAAGCGGATTCAACAAGATTCCTATTTCTTTTGCAGTTTTAGTATCCAACTCTATCTGTTCCGTATTTATGATTTTTGTCGACGCATAAATTGCCAAAAACAAAATCACCATTCCGACAAGCAAGGCAAAAACCCATGCAAATGGCATCTCAAGAAACGCTTTTTTTGAAGATTTCATTTTATTTTAAAGAAATTGCTCGCGCTGAAGCGCTCGGATTTGTTTTGTTATTAATATAAATCCAAAACCCAGACCTCTTTTTTTATTACTTTTCATTTTTACAACCCATTTTGTTTGATTGTTACTAAATATCTATATTTCACTTTTTTATTCAATTATCGTCACCAAATCCTCTCCAAAATCTTTTTTTATTGTGAATTTCACTTTTCCATCTATATTCCTGACACAAAATGGATTATTTTCAGATGTTGTTTGAATTAAATCTATGTTCTTTATTTCTTTGGAATCCGAGCCTTGGGCAGAACCGACAGGATAGAAAAACAAATTTTCTTTTCCGAAATAAACTCTTTCAAGTTCGTCGTAATAATTGGAATAAATATTTGAACCTTTTTTGTTGGACTCAAAATCTGCTAGACAGACATATTTTATACTTTCATCCAAAAAATAAGTTCTTTCTTGCGAGCCTTGGCTTCCTTTCCATATAGAATCAATGTCTTTTTGGAAGTCATTGGCAAATTTCCCAACTTCAACTGAATTTCTTATGTCGAGAAATTTGTATATTGCAAAAAAAGCAAAAGCCATGAAAACTATTATCAAAATTATTGAAAAAATCATTCCGAAGGATAATTGCATTTGCCCCTTTTTTTCTTTCATAATAACATTAAGAAACTTGATTTTATTAATTTAACATCGTCCCGCTCACCAACCCCAAAATTTGTCTCGCCTTTGGCTCGTTATTGGTATAATTG
>JACQLJ010000015.1 GCA_016234065.1 Candidatus Pacearchaeota archaeon | reverse complement strand
GAACTTCGGCAACCTCTTTTTTATCTTGATAAAAAAGCCCAACTTTTGTCTTGTGTTGCCTTAAAATTCCATTACTTTTAGAGGGATTTTGGATTATTTTGAAAGATGAAATTTTACCATCATTAAAAAAAATTTCTGGAGTTATAGAATTAACGCCTGTTGTTTCAATCCATGATTTGAACCATTCTTTTAAATTCATTCCAGAACTTTTTTCCATGCATTCTAAAAAATCTTTCAATTCTGTGTTTTCCCATTGATATTTCTTGAAATATTCAACTATCCCTTTGCGAAAATTTTCTCTTCCGATATAAAACATTAATTGCTTTAAGACACTTGCCCCCTTTGCATAACTTATTCCGTCAAAATTGCTGAAAGCAATGTCTGTATCTTTTGCATCAGCTACTATAGGGTGTGTTGTGATATATTGGTCTTGCACATATGCCCAGGATTTTCTGGCATAAAAATTTTCCCAAGCATCTTTGAATTCAGTCGCTTTAACAAGAGTAAAATATCCCATTAAGTCAGCAAAACTTTCATTCAGCCACAAGTCATCCCACCATTTCATCGTAACTAAATCCCCAAACCACATATGTGCCATTTCGTGTGTTATTACTGTTGCTAATTCTGCTCTCTCTGTGCGCGTCATGCTTCTCCTAACAATAAAATGCTCAGAGAATGTTACTGCTCCCGGCTGTTCCATTGCCCCAAAATTGAATTCAGGAACGAAGATCTGATCATATTTAGCAAAAGGATATTTGTAATCAAAGAATTTTTCATAAAAGTCCAGTCCTTGTTTTGTAATTTTAAAAATTTCTTTATATTGGACATATTTTTTCATTGATTTTCTGAAATATATTTTCATTTTCATGTTTTTATAGGAATCTTCAAAAAGATCATAATTTCCTGCGGCTATTTCAAAAAGATAGGTGCTGAGTTTTTTTGTTTCATTAAAAGTTACAATTTTTCTTTCATTATTTATTATCGTGCCATTGGCGTCCGAGGGATTTTCATTTGAAACAGCAATCCATCCTGTTGGAATTTCAATCCTAAGATTTAGGGTTGCTTTCAAGTCCGGCTGGTCAAAGCAGGGGAATACTTTGTGGCTGTCATATGGCTCAAAATGAGTGTAAAGGTATTCATTGCCATCCTCAGGGTCTGTAAAATGATGCATTCCCGAGCCACTATGGTCGTAATTTGCTTCATAGTAAACTTCAACAACATTTTCTTTTCCTTCTAAAAGTCCTTCATTTATTTTTATGGAAAAATCATCTTTCTCAAATTTCACTTGTTTTCCATTAACCAAAACTTTTGCCACATTGCTTATGCTGTCAAAAACAATTTCATCCATCTTTTTTTTAAGCAGAAAACTAATTTTACAAACTCCTGAATAACTCTCTGCCTTCGGTTCAAATTTCAAGAACAGGTCATATTTTACATTTTCAGCTTGCTCTTTTCTTTTTTGGGCAAATTCTCTAGTTAGTATGTCTTCTTTTTGTGGCATTGAATTTAAACAGAAAAATAGAATTAAAAAGATATTGATATTATTTTCTGTGTTTGAAGAATTCTATTTGCCTGAATCTCTTAATTACTTTTCTGTAACTGCCTTCACTAAGAAGTTTCTTTTTATCAGAGGTCAGCAATCTAAACTCGTATCTTGAAACAGAACCTTTTAATTTATCCTTTCCGGGGTAATTTTTCCATCTTTTATCTTTTTTAAGCCGGTATTGAAGAACCATAAAATAAAGAGAAAGAGGATTTTATATTATTATCTTCTGTATGTTCTCAATTGCGTCAGCAACATCTTTTCCTTTTTTTGTGAGGTTTATTATTTTTATTCTCCCTTTTTTCTCAAAAATAACAAGTCCTAAGATTTCAAGATTCTGCAATATTTTAACAGCATGGCTGTAAGTGCAATCAACTTCTTTTGCAAGTATGCTGCCGTATCTCATTCTTGAATTTCTTTTCAAAGACACAAGCATCATTGTTGGCTTTCTTCTGAAGAACATGTCAAAGTTTTCTTTCATTTTAAACTCTATATCACAATAGTTATATCACAAAATATATTACTTTTAAACCTTTTGGAGAAATTAAAGTATTATCTATTAGGAGTGACAAAAATCTTTTTTCGTAAGAAAACTTTATCAATCGGCGCTTTTTCTGAATTTCATGACTAAAGATGGCTTAGAGAAAAGCAAATCAGAGATTTCCATTTCTTCGCCTGGCAAAAATCACCCAAAGAAAACAAAAATCCTTGCAGTAGGGGATTTGCATGGAGACGAGAGAATAGTAAAAAAATTAGTGAAACAAGCAGAAGATGAAAAAGTTGATTTAGTCATACTTGCAGGAGATATAACTTTTGCAGAAAGACCGATAAAAAACATTATAGGCCCTTTTGTAAATGCAGGAAAAAAAGTTCTTTTGATTCCTGGAAATCATGAATCAGTCGCTACAATTGACTTTTTCGCAGAGGTTTATCAAAATACCCAAAGCATTCATGGATATTCATTTATACACAAAAACATAGGGGTTTTTGGCGCCGGAGGCGCTGACATTGGAATTCACAAAATGAGCGATTCAGAAATTTACAATTTGTTGAAAAAAGGAAATGAAAACATCAAAAATTTAGAGAAAAAAATCATGGTAACCCATATGCATCCAAGAGGCACAAAGTCCGAGCTTTCAGGTTTCAAAGGGTCTGAAGCAGTGAGGAAAGCAATTGAAAAATTCCAACCAGATGTGGCAATATTCGCGCACATTCATGAGACCGCCGGAACAGAGGATTTAATAGGCAAAACGCGCGCAATAAATGTGAGCAGGAAAGGAGTGGTTTTTGAGGTGTGATAGTTATATTAAATCACAATAATTCTTATAAATAATCTTATTTCGGAAGAAACTAGAATGAATTCGGAAGAACTTGAAAAAATCGCAGAAACTTTTGATGGTGTTGAATTTAAACAGGTTGTTACACAAGACAATAGGGGTTTTTTAGTTTTTCCGATAAAAGATTTAAGAGATTATCCTCAACTTGGCGCTTTAAAACCTTTTAGACACAATAATAATTTTGACGTTGTTAAACTTACTTCTGGAGGAAGATACCCCCTACATGTCCATGATGACACAGATTCAGAGATACATATTTTAAGAGGGCAGGGAAGAATTTTGATTGAAAGGTGTGAGGTTAATTATTCTCCCGGAGCTGTTTGCTATATTCCAAGACATCAATGGCATGGATTTAATGCTAATTCTGATACTATGTTTTTTTCAGCTTTATCTTCTCCAATTTTTAATCCAGAAACAGGAAAAATTGATTTGAGACATAACTGATTTTGATTTTGTTCTTTCACAAAAACTAAATACTTAAAAATCTCATTCTTAATTAAGTAAGCCATGCCTAGAAAACTCAAGAAAACCAAGGAGGAAACATTAAGTGAAAATCTTTTTCCTGTTGGAGTGTCTGACTTAAAACATGCTGTTGAAAAAGAATACAAACAGCCAGTTTCAGTATCAGAACTTTCCGGTGAGACATTATCTAGTCCTAATATAAAGCCCGTCAGAAAATCAAAACCGAAACCGGTTATTTTAGACGAAACAGCCGTGAATGGGGGAAGGTATGAACTTATAATCACTGAAAAACCACAGGCAGCATTAAAGATTGCTTCTGCTTTGGGGAAGAGCCAGAAAAGAGATGTTGGGGGCGTTTCTTATTACGAAGTTATCAGAAATGGAAAAAAGATTTTTGTCGCATGTGCTGTTGGGCATCTTTTCACGCTTAGCCAAGAAAAAAAAGGAGCATCAATTCCGGTCTTTGATATTTCTTGGAAACCAAATTTTGAGGTAAGAAAAAAGGACTTTACAAAAAAATACTATAGTTTGATTGTCAAGCTTACAAAAAATGCAGAGAGCATAACCATGGCAACTGACTATGATATTGAAGGAGAAGTTATAGGGCTAAATGTTATGAGGTTTATCTGCAAGAAAAAAGATGCTGACAGAATGAAATTTTCAACTTTAACTGAAAAAGAAATAAATGAGGCGTATGAAAAAAAATCCAAAACAATAAATTGGGCTAATGCAATTGCAGGAGAGACAAGGCATTACTTGGATTGGATATACGGAATAAATCTTTCAAGGGCATTAATGAACGCGATAAAGTCAATCGGAAAATTCAGAATAATGTCAATAGGCAGAGTTCAAGGGCCGACCTTAAAACTCATTGTTAAAAAAGAAAAAGAAATTCAAGGTTTTAAATCAGAGCCATATTGGCAGGTTTTCATAACAGCAAAAAACCTTGTCGGATTCAATGAAATCGGACTTAAGCATAACCGGGATATTTCAAAAAAATCAGAATTGAAAAAATTTGAAAACCTTAAAGGAAAAAATATATTCGTAACAACAGAAAAGAAAGAGCAGATAATTCCTCCCGGAGTTCCTTTTGATTTGACTACTCTGCAAACAGAGGCATACAAGTTTTATGGAATAACTCCTGCAAGAACATTGCAAATAGCACAATCCTTATATTTGGCGGGAATGATATCATACCCAAGAACCTCAAGCCAGAAATTGCCAATATCAATTGGCTATGAAAATATTTTGAGTCAACTTGTAAAAAAATACAATGTAGAGATGTTGATTAAAAGAAAGTTTCCTATTGAAGGGAAAAAAGTTGACTCTGCTCATCCTTCAATATATCCTACTGGCAGTTTTCAAATTATCTCCGGAGATGATGAAAGAATATACAATTTGATAGTAAGAAGATTCCTTTCTTTATTCTGTGAAGATGCCATAATTGAAAACAAGAAAATAAAAGGTGAAATTGACAACCTTTTATTTTCAACTTCCGGTTCTTTAATAAAAAAGAAGGCATGGATGGAAGTTTATCCTGTAAAATTTGATGAAAAAGAATTAGAAGATTTTAATGGCGAGGCAAAAATAACCAATGTAAAAATAGAAGAAAAAATGACTCAGCCACCGAGAAGATACTCTCCAGCGTCTATTATTTCTGAACTGGAAAAAAAGAATCTGGGCACTAAGGCAACAAGATCAGCGATTGTTGAGACGCTTTATGAAAGAAACTACATAAAGGAAAAGAACATTGAAGCCACTCCTTTGGGAATGTCTTTAATTGAGACGTTGGACAAATATTCGCCAATAATAACAGATGAGGAGTTGACAAGAAGTTTTGAAAAAGAAATGGATTCAATCCAATCATTGAAAAAGGACTTTCAGGAAAAAGAAAAAACCATTATTAATAAGGCGAAGCAAACTGTAAACAAAATAATTCTGCAGTTCAAAAACAACGAAAATAAAATCGGAACAGAACTTTTTGATGCAAATACCAAATTATATGAGCAAAGGAAAATAGAAAATACATTAAATCAGTGTCCTATATGTGAAAAAGGAAATCTATTCATAAACTTTTCAAGAAAAACCAAAAGATTTTTTGTTGCATGTAACAAATATCCAGAATGCAGAAACACTTATTCTTTGCCTCCAGGAATTGTAAAAAAAACAGGTAAAGATTGTGAAGATTGCGGTTTTCCAATGTTAATGCGCCTCAAATCAGGAAAACGTCCCTGGATTTTTTGTTTTAACAGAGAATGTGTAAAAAACAAAGAAAGATTAGAGGAATATGAAAGAAAAAATAAAGAAAATAAAAAATAAAATTATCTCTTCTTTTTGCCGCCTTTCATCCAGCCCACACAGACGCCTTCACATTTGTGACAGAAAAGCGAGTGAACAAGCAACAAAGCAGCGGAGACAACAACTACCCACCATGAATACATGGCTGACAAAATCTGGGTTGGCCAGAGTGAAAATACTAAAATCAGTGCAGCCAAAACCGCTTCAAGCCATCTACATTTCATTTTAAACCTCCTTTTTTGTTTTCTATAGGAAACAGGGATGATTAATAAATGTAATGGTCAATTGTCAACTACAACAATTCTTAAAAGCCAGGATTTTCTAAAAACAAAATGAGTAATCGTAATGTGCTTTCTGAAAGATATTCAAGTCCTGAAATTAATAGAATATTTTCTCCAGAAGGAACAATACTTGCAGAGAGAGATTTATGGATTTCAATAATGAAAGCGCAAAAAGAACTGGGTTTTGGTATTCCTGCAGAAGACATAGAAAAATTTGAAAGAGCAAAGAATGACATTGATTCAGAAAGAATAAGAAAAATAGAGATTATAACAAAACATGATGTAAAAGCAAGAATCCAAGATTTTGTGAATATTTCTGGAGCAGGAGAATATTTACATCTGGGAATGACATCTAAAGACCTTACAGATAATACAGAACAAATGCAAATTAGAGATGCTTCAAGAATAATTTTTGGAAAAAATATTTCTGCCGTAAGACATTTATCTGAAAAAGCACAAGAATATGAAGGAATTATTTTAGCAGCAAGAACACATACCCAACCAGCACAAGTAACTCTTTTGGGAAGAAGAATTTCAATGTCGGCAGAAGAACTTCTAAAACATTTAGGACCATTTGAAAGATTTATTGAAGATTATCCATTAAGAGGAATTAAAGGGGCTGTTGGAACGCAGTCAGATATGCTAAAAATATTGGGAAGTAGAGAAAAAGTTGAAGGATTAGAAAGAATAGTTGCAGAATATCTAGGATTCAAAACTGTTTTAAGTTCACCAGGTCAAGTTTACCCTCGTTCATTTGATTTAGCATTAGCATCTCATTTAGTTAACCTTTCTGCAGCTTATGAGAATTTTACTAATAATATAAGATTAATGGCAGGATTTGAGTTAGTTACTGAAGGTTTTGAAGAAGGACAAGTAGGTAGTAGCGCAATGCCTCACAAAATAAATACACCACATTCTGAAAGAGTCAAAGGATTGGGAAATGTTATGAAAGGGTATCAAGACATGTTATCAAGAATATCTGGAGAACAATGGCAAGAAGGAGATGTTTCTGATTCAGTTGTGAGAAGAGTTGCAATCCCAGATTTATTTTATTCTGCAGATGGACAATTAGAAACTGTTCTAAATATATTTAATAAAATGGGTGCTTATCCTGCTGTAATAAGAAAAGAACTAATGACTTATCTACCTTTCTTAGCAACAGGACAGATTTTAGCTGAAGCTATTTCAAGAGGAATTGGGAGAGAAGACGCTCACGCTGCAATAAGAAGAAATACTGTTGCAGAATCATTAATGAGAAGAGCAACAGGTGAAACTCCAAAAGTTCTTGAAAAATTAGCTGCAGATCCTGTTTTTTCAAATAAGGGAATTGGAAGAGACATTTTAATTCAGGTTGTTTCCAAATGGGAAGACCTACTAGGAAGTGCAAAACAACAAATTGAAAAAGTTGTAAAGGAATCAAAATATTGGACTGATAAATATTCAAAAGAAGCATCTTATGAACCTAGAGAAATTCTTTAAAACCAATTAGATAATTTTGTCTGCGCTAGAACTTCGTTTAAAATTCTGCTTTTTTTTAATATTGAGGAGGAGTCAAAACCAAATTTTGATATGCTAATTTTTTTTGTTGCCAATATCAACTCTTCACGGGAGTTAAATTCTATTTTTCTCTCTAATGCTTTTCTAACGCTTTCTCTTACAACCCAGACACCCAATGGCGCCCAATAACTGGGTGTTTCAATTCTTATTACAAAGATACATGCTTGTCTTTTTATTTTTTCCAAATATTCTGTTATGGGGAGCCGCGTTGCGTAATAGCCGCCTGCTGTATTTGATGCATAGTCCTTTCTGCCAAAAAAACTTTCAAAGTCAGTTGACGCCTTTATTTGCATTGATGGATTCCATGAGCTCGCAGGCAGATACAACTCAAAGAGTTCAAAACTAAAAATGTTTGGGAATAATAAAATTAAATATTGGTTTCCCATAAATTCCCCGAAAAATAATTCATGATTTTCTATTATCTTGTATTCCTTTATTTTATCAACAAGCATTTTTCCAATTGTGTCGTCTGTTGCAGTTATGCTCCATCTTGTCGGCACAATCCTCTTGTTTCCCCTAATTCCTAGGACGCCAACACTTAGAACTTTATTTAATGTGTATTCATTGAAATTATTTTTGTAAAGATATTTTATTCCTTCACTTGCTTTGTATTCGCCGCTTGTCATTTTTTCAAGTTTTCTATGGATTTTTACATTGGAAGTTATTTTTACTGCCTTTAACCCACTACTCATTCCATGAGGGGTAATTGTTTTGTCCCTGTGTTTTTCAAAATCCAGTCCTTTTTTCAATTCAATCTCAACATCAACTGGCTTTGAAGCCATTGCTATCTCTTGCGCAATCTGCAAGAATCTTTTATTTGTGTTGGAGTCCTTAACATTTGTCATGAACCTTGAATTAAGCAAACTCTCTCTTATTTTTGATACATCACTTATTGTGAAATCATTCTCCGCCCAAAACTTTGCGTCGTCGTAAAGCCATGCATTTTCGTCTTTTTCAAGCGGGCTTAAAATACCCACATTTACCAAAGGGTATTTTAATTTACTCCCAATAAAAACACTTGGTGGTGAATTGCTGTCAAGTTTGTGAATATTTGAGAGATTTTTAATTTTAAAATTTGTCTGCCCAATTTTTTTTATCAATTCAAACTTTATGTCCTGCATCTGAAGTGAATAAAGAAGAGATTTATATTTATTAGTAATCACTAGAAGATTATATCCATCCCTTTTTGAAAATTCCGCTGTCTTTTATTTCAAAATTCATCTCTCTCTGCGGTATATTCCTGTGCTTAAGTATAATTGCTTTTCTTTTTCTTCCTTCAAGTTTTAATTCAATGATGCATTTGCTCCAATATTTTAACAAGTCGCCGCCAACTAGATTTGTTTCTTTTTTTACACCTTGCCTAAGTTCTTCCTCTGACAGAAATTCAGAATAAACTTGGTTTGTTATTATAACTGGAACTTTCTGTTTTCTTGAGATTTCAGAAAGAGTTTTCATCTGTTCTGCCATTCTCCAGTTTATTTCTTTTATTTTTAATTCATTGCTGTTTCTTGATGCTTCTCCAATTTCAAGGCGATACAGCGTTACCATTCCATCAATTACCACTACTCCAATATTTTGCTCTTTCTTTATTTTCTTCATCAATTGGGAGAAGCTTTCTTGCTGTTCTAAAAAATTTGCCGGCGAGAGTAAGAGAATGTTTTTTGATATTTCTTCAAACGTGCCATCGGCTTCCGAGGAGAGCATTTGTTTTATTCTTTCAACTGAAAATCCTCCTTCTGTGTCAATGAAAATGACTTTCTTGCCTTTCTTCGCTTGGCTACATGATACAAGCATACAAAAATTTGTTTTTCCAGAGCCAGGAGGTCCTGCAATCATTGTTACAATATCTTTTTCATAGCCGCCATAAAGCCATTTGTTTAAATCATGGCTTCCTGTTGAGATTTTCTCTGTTTTTTCAAGCATAGAAAAAAAGAATGAATCTTGTTAATAAGGATTGTTGTGAAGTTTCATAATCCTTATAAATTCAGTATAGTCAGTAGTTTCATGGAATACACACCCCCAAACTATGGCGAGGATTTTGATGGAAAAGTTGCAATTGTAACTGGTGCAGCTTCTGGAATAGGGAAAGCAATTGCAAAAGCGCTTGCGCATCATGGTGCAAATATTTGCCTTTTTGACAAGGTTTTTAAAGAATCCTTTGAGCCTTCAGAGGAAATAGAAATGACCGCGGAATATGCCGATTCTTATGATTTAGATGTTTCTAATAAAAAAGGTGTAAAAAAGTGTGTAGAATCTGTAGTTAAAAATCATGGAGTTCCATGGATTTTAGTTAACAATGCAGGAATTGAATACAATGATAGGGGAAATTTAATAACAATGCCTGACGAAGATATGGATAGAATTCTAAATACAAATCTTA
This sequence comes from Candidatus Pacearchaeota archaeon, assembly GCA_016234065.1. Lineage (GTDB taxonomy): Archaea > Nanobdellota > Nanobdellia > Pacearchaeales > GW2011-AR1 > JAGVWT01. The sequence goes on along the minus strand of JACQLJ010000015.1, from coordinate 10,831 downwards.
AGGGTTATGTAAATATGTTGAGGGCAGTTGTTCCTTACATGGTAGAAAATGGAGGAGGAAGAATAGTAAACATTAGTTCTGTGCAAGCAATTCAATCTTGTAAACCAGGAACAATTTATCAGGTTACAAAACAAGGAATTTTGGCTTTAGCGAGAGTTATGAGTATAGAATATGCAAGACATAATATAAGAACAAATACAATCATTCCCGGAAAAATAAAAACAGAAGGAATGGGAAATGTAAGAATTGATAAAAACTCCCACGCTCTTGACGATTTGTTGAAAAGCACACCTATGGGGAGAGGAGGTCATCCTGAAGAAGTTGCACAAGCTGTATTATTTTTATTATCTGAAAGTTCATCTTATATTAATGGCGCAGAATTGATTGTAGATGGAGGATTGACAAACACTTTGGTTGGTGATATGGGTGTTCCAGAAATTCCAGTAGCTAATGATCCAGATAGAAATTAAATAAAAAATTACTTCATCTTTTTGAAATCTTCTTCGGCTTTATCAAGGTCTTTCGTCACTGCTTTCACTGCGTCTTCAACTGCTTTCTTTGCTGTTTTCCCTTTTGTTTTCAGCAAAAGAATCGGTTTTTTTGTTGGATGGTCTCTTCTCCATGCCGCAAAAGTTACCGAAGAATCTTTGTTAAGATAGACCCTCAATATTTCTGCAAGAGTTAGATTTTCAAATTCTGCTTCAATTTCCTCTTTTGAGACCTTGAGAAGATTGACTTTCATATCAAAAAGATTTGAATTTGATTTAAAAACTCTTTGGTTAGAATTAATAAATAGGTAACCCTATTTTTCTTAACTTTTCACAATCATCTTGTGATATCACTCCGTAATCATCATCTTCTCCATCTACTCTTCTAACCTCATTAAAAAGATTGTGCTGTTTAGCTAATATTTCATATTCTGGTTTAAGTCTTTTAAAAAATCTTGCTAATTCATCAAAAGTAAAAAAATCTATACTATCTATAGGATTACTACTTTCATCTTGAGCCAAACAAATAGTGTAAATACTAAAATGATAAGGTTTTGTCACTCCGTTTACTCCACGCGCTGGGTAAGGAAAATCTCTATTATACATAAATTTGTTCATAACAAAAATTCTTACTTTGCTTACTTGTTTCTCAATGCCCATCCTATTTCCCCTTCATCTCTTTGTCCATTTCGTCATCAATCTTTTTCTGTCTTTCTGCCAATTCTTCCGCCTCTCGCTTTTTCTTCATATCCTGAAGTTGAGATATTGTCAGATTCTTTGTGTCTTTGAAATCAATTTCTTCCTTTAAAGACAAAGTGGAATCTGGATTTCCATACTCTCTAATTTCTCTTCTTGGCTCTTTTCTTAAAGTCACCCCAAGATAATTCTCAACTTTTTCTATTACGTTTATGTCTTTAATTTTCCCTTCTTCAAGGAATTTTATAACAACTTCTGGCTCGTTAATTGCGATTGCAAGTTGCTCTTGAGTTATGTGTCTCATTCGTCTTGCCCTCATCACAATCCACTGGAAGTTTTTTATTAATGCGTCTTTTACATAAACATTGTCTTTATAACTCTTAGTGAAATTTTCCTCTACAAGATTTTTCAGTTCTTTGTTACTCTTTTCAGGAACTTTGATTGGTTGGGTTTTTCTTCTATCAACACCAGAAAGTTTTATAAGACGTTCATAAACAGTTGGGGTGTGCATGCTGCGTTCTTCAGTACTTTTAACTAAAGGAGCGCCTTCTGAAGAAGCGCAATTTCTGCATATTTTTACAATTCCTTCTGGCATTACCACATCCAAAAGAACTGCTTTGTCTTCACTAATTCCGCATTTATAGCATTCTTGCATCAAGCAGAAATGAAAGACGCGTTTTTTAAGATTTGGATAATAAAAAGTATATTTCAGGCGAGCAGTTCTGCTAATTCCTTAACAGATTGATGCTCGTAAAGCACAGTTTTCTCATTTACAACAACCACTGGGAATTTAGAAATGCCGTATGGTTTTATCAAATGCTCAAGCGAAATTATTCCTTGGTCTACTGCAATTGGTATAAGAATAATCTCATCGCCTTTTTGCTCTTTTAAATCCTGCAATATTCTGCTCCATACAATCTGTTTTGAGCGCGTTTCAATGTCGTCAGTATTATATTCATACAGATAGACAACAGTGCTTATGTCCTTGCATTTTTCCTTAACTGAAATCATATTCATCCAAAGCAAAGTTCTTAGCAAATCATATTTCCTATGGATAGATTTTAGGGATTTAGTCATTTTGTTTGATTCATCAAATTCTTCAAGCGAAAGCGCTTCTTCGTAAATACTATTTGCAAAATCAATGTTTGCCAATTCTATTCCTTCACATGAAATTGTTGGATTGCTGGAAAGTATTCCAAGAGCAAAAGAATCATACAGCGATGTTTCTGACTGGTAGAAAATCATGTTTGTATTATCATTCCTTGTTTGTTCAAAATAAACCCCCAGGACTAAACCTAACGAGAAAAACAGGACTGTTAGGAAGAACGCTTGCCAAAACACATGTTTTTTATTCTCAAACATTTTATCTCCACGAATATTTTCCTGTAAAAAATTTACCTAGAGACCATATCAAAACAATTGGCCTAAGCAAAATATACACTAATGAATAAAAAACCACACTAAAAAAGTTTTCCTTTTCATGAATATGCCTATTGACATATTTCAAGGCAAAAAATATGAACCCCATCCCTATAATGAAAAGAACTATCCCTATAAAATTAAGAATAGAAGGATTAAGATTTACTTCATTCAGTGTTAGAAGTGCTGTCTGCGCTTCAATTGAGTAAAATGTTGAGAAATAATATGACAAAAATCCCCTAAAAGTCCTGTAAAATAAAATTCCAAGTCCAAAGACACCCATGACAAGCGATATTGCAAAAAATGGAATTATGAAATATCCGAGCACACCTTTCTTAAACCATGAGTTTTTATATTTCATAATGCACTGATATCCGCCAATATTCCATCTTATTCTTTGCTTGAACCATTTTCCAAAAGTATCAGGAGCGACTGTTGTTGACTTAGCCACGAAAGACATTTTTATTTTGTAGCCATCATTTAACAAATGCCACGTTGCTTCAATGTCTTCTGTCATATTTTTTTCATCAAATCCGTTTATCTTTAATAGGGCTGACTTTCTGTAAATTGCCAAAGGTCCGGGTGTCACATAAATTGAGTCCAAAAATCCGAGAAGTTTTCTTGTGAATGCAATCACTTTATATTCAATTGCCTGCATTTTTCTGAGAAAGCCATCTCTATTTTTTACAAGAATTCTTGTAGTCACTGCGCCCACTTTTTCATCATCAAAAAAACCAATCATTGAACTTATTGCATGTGAATCAGGATAAGAGTCAGCGTCTACAATAGCGACAAGTTCGCCTTTTGCAATTTTCAGAGCTTGGTTAAGTGAGTCGGCCTTGCCTGAGTTTTTTTTGTCAAGAATTTTTATTTTAGGATATTTTCTTCCCAAGTCCTTTACAATTTCTAATGTATTATCTGTTGAGCCATCATTTATAACTATAACTTCTAAAACATTCTTATAATTTGACTTCAGGACTGATTCAACAGTTTCTTTTATGCTGGTTTCTTCATTATATGCTGGAATTATCACAGAAATTGTATAATTCTTTTTTATCTCTGGCACTGAAAACATTTCTTTCCTATTCTGTATGAACACCAATGCAAAAAGAAAGAGAAAGTAAAGTGCAACAAACATATACACAAGATATACAATTGTCAGTGAATCAGGCATTTTCTTTTTGCTCTTTAAGTATTTTTATTTATTAAAAATGATTTATATAAATTTAATTTATTTTAATTCAAGTTTGTTGTTTTCTAAGTTGAAATAATCGTAAAACTCGTCGCTCAAAGACAACTCATAAGTTCTTCCTGCTCTTTTCTTTTTGATAAGATTTAAATCAAGAAATTTCTTTATATGGTCATATGCTTTGTTGCTTCTTATCTTTACAAGGACACTTTGTTTGATTGGCTGTTTGTATGCTATTATTGCAAGTGTCTCTTGTTCTGCTTTGCTAAATTCAGAGTTTCCTGTTGCCAATTTGTTAACTATGTCATGATAATCTTTTTTCACATCCATTTTCCATAACTTGTTTTTTTCAACTATCTCAATTGCTGAGGAGTCATTTGAGTATTTTTCCTTTAGTTTTTCTATTAATTCCTCAATTATTATCGGATTCAAGTCGCTTAGAGAAATAAGTTCCTGCATTGACAAAAATCTACCTGAAATAAAGAAAATTGCTTCCAGCCGTTTCATGTCCTCTTTTTCTCTGAATTCGTCAATCTCGCTTAATGTCTCGCTTTTAACCATAAAAAAGATATGTAGCGGAGATTTAAAAATTAAATCCTGAATCTTAACAAAGCGCCCATGCCAGAAAGATTAAGGAATTGTTCTCCTTCTGGCGTTTCGTCTGATACTAAGTGAACTTCTGCCGATGTGCTGAATGCAAGTTTTTTTAGCTCGTTGAAAATCGTTTTGTTAACTTCTTTTGAAATAATCAATTTTTTCACAGCCCCATACTCAAGTGCTTTCCTTATTTCATTTTCTTTGTATACAACCATGTCGGGATTTTCTCCCAGTTTTTCAAAGAAATCCTCAAGTAATTTTCTCTCTTGAGTCATCTCCTGATTTGATAAAATATCTTCTGATTTTTTCACCAATTCCTTCAAACCTGACTCGTCTGCATCGCCTATGTCTTTGACTCCGATAACTTTTTCCCTTAATTTTGTGACTAGATATTCTCCCTCAAGAAATTCATCTTTTGTTGGAATTGGGCCGCCGACTAATATCCCTCTTAGCCGTTCCATTTCAAAGAAAATTTTTTTCATGTGTTCTCCAATTCTAACGTAAAATTCCTTTGTGAGTCCTTCTGTTATTCTGCTGAAACGGGCGGCACTTTGTCCTCCTGCTTTTACTCTTGATGGAACTCCAGAAGTCATCTTGTGCAGAACTTCAATTCTTTTTCCTTCTAACAACCCGATAGTTGCCTCTTTTCTGTCCATCACAAGCAATCCGAAGACATCTTTTATTTCAACTATTTCTTTTAATGGCTCAAGAACAAATTCTTTGTCGCATCTGTATAGTCGGCTTTTCAGCGGGGTCGTTGGTTCTATTTGCCAACTCTGCAAATCCATCTGCCCTTCAACTTTTGAAACATTTCCTGCAAAAAGAGCCAAGCCGTTTCCAGGCGTTTTTTTGTATTCTTTCAGTGTTCTTATTATTTTTTCAAGCGCATCAATAACATTTTTTCTTGTTGAAGCTGACTTTATGTTTTTTGCAGTTGATTTTTCTGCTTCTAACTGCCTTTGCACAGAAATAATATCATAGTCAGCAGGAACATAAACACTGACTAATTCAGTATGTCTCCCTTTATGACTTCCAAGTTCTTCAATCATTTCTTCTAGTTCCTCTTTGCTTACGGCCATTTCAGGGAAAGAATAAAACAATTTATAAAATTAAGTAAACTCAATCTTAAATTCTCCATCTTTAATTTCTCTAGCATTTGTGACATGTTTTAAGTCATCAATTAGTTCTTTAATTTTTGATTTATCTTCTTTAGTTAGCGTTAAAATGATTTCTGAATTCATTGACTTCTGTGCCTTTGTTTTTTCTTGTCTTATCTTGTCAATAATTAAACCCAATTCATAATAAGCCCTATTCTTCTGTAATTTTTCTCTCCTTTTTTTATCACTTTTTGGCCAATCACTTATGTGTATGCTTTTATCTTTTTCATATTTTTCAAAATAGGTCTGATAAACCTCTTCTGTAACAAAAGGAACTATTGGTGCCATTAGTTTTAGTATAGTAAGTAGCGAATGGTATAAAGTATAAAATGCAGATTCTTTTTCTTCTTTATTCCCGTTATAGACGCGCCATTTTACAATCTCAAGATACTTATCACAAAAATTCTTCCAAAAGAATTCGTCTACATTAAATTTGGCTCTTGAATAGTTATAATCCTCAAATCTGATAGTTGAAGTAGAAACAACATTATTTAATTCGTCTAAAAACAAATCATCAACTTTTTCTAGTTTTTTCGGTTTTTTCGGTTTTTTCTTTAAATTCATGAAAACAAATTTGGAGGCGTTCAGCATCTTAGTGACGAGTTTTTTCCCGGCAATTACATCATTTTCTTGATATTCCACATCATCTCCGAGTTTTGATGAAGCAGCCCAATATCTTAATGCATCTGCACCATATTTTTTTAGAATTGTCTGCGGATCAACAACATTTCCTTTGGATTTTGACATCTTCTCCCCTTTAAGTGTCACATTCCCTGTAATGAAAATGTTTTTCCAAGGAATGGTTTTTTCATGCAAGAAAGAACGAACTATTGTATAAAATGCCCAAGTTCTAATTATATCATGTCCTTGCGGTCTGAGAGAATATGGTATTTTTATTTTATTTTCATATAAATGTGAAACAATTTGAGGTGTCAGAGAAGAAGTTGCCCAAGTGTCTAAAACCTTTGTTTCCGGTGTTGCTTTCTTTTTACATTTTTTACATTTTTTAGAAATGTTTGTTGGGTCTACTGGAAGTTCTGATTCATTTGCTAAAACAATTTCATTGCATTCTTCACAATACCAAATTGGGATGGGAACGCCAAAATGCCTTTCCCTTGAAATTATCCAATCCCAATCAAGTCCATTAACCCAATTCTCATATCTCTTAATCATGTGATTGGGGAGCCAGTTAATTTTCTTTGCTTGATTAATAAAATCTTTCTTGAAGTCCAGAATTTTTACGAACCACTGGATTGTTGGAATGAATTCTATTTCTGTTCCTGATTTTTCATAAACATTTACAAAGTGTTTTATTTTTTTTTGCTCTTTGACAAGATCCTTATTTTTTAGGTCTTCAAGAATTTTTTCACGCGCCTTTTTTATTGACAGCCCCTTATACGGATTGATATTTAGAGTCCCATCTTTATTTATTATTATTCTTGGAATTAATTTGTGTCTTATTACTGCGTCAACATCATATTTGTCTCCATAAGAACATATCATCAAGATGCCTGTGCCTTTTTCCATGTCTGCTGATTTATCTTCTATTATAGGAACTTCATGATTAAATATAGGAACAATTGCTTTTTTGCCCGCGAGCTTTTTGTTCTTTTTGTCGTTGGGATTTATAAAAACAGCCACGCATGCTCCAAGAAGTTCTGGCCTTGTAGTTGCAATCAAGATTTCTTCATTTGAGCCCTTTACCTTGAATCTTAATGTTGAAAACAGCGTTTCTTGCTCTCTATCTTCCAGTTCTGCCTGAGCAACAGCTGTTTGAAATGTTGTGTCCCAAATTGCGGGAAATTCTTTTTTGTATATCAAACCTTTTTTGTAGGCATCCAAGAAATATCTCTGCGAAATCTTTCTTGAGTTGTCATCAATCGTAGAATACATTTTTCCATAATCACAAGAAATACCCAGATTTTTCCAGTCCTGAACAAATGAAGGCAAAATTTCTTTTAATGTCTTTAAGCACAGATTTATGAAATCTGTCCTTGACATATTTTTACTTATAACATTTTTTATTTTTTCAATTAATTTTTCAGTCGGCAATCCATTGTCATCTGTTCCAAAAGGATAAAAGACATTGAATCCTCTCATTCTTTTGTAACGCGCTATGAAATCCATTTGAGAATACATAAAAGCATGCCCCATATGCATGTTTCCAGAGACAGTTGGGGGAGGGGTGTCTATAGAATATATCTTTTTTCTGGATTTTTTATCAAAAGAATATATTTTTTCCTTTTCCCAGAACTTTATAATCTTTTCTTCAACTTCCTTAGGTTCCATGCTTGATAGAGAAAAAATATAATTATAAATTTATTCAAAAACTTTTTATAGTTACTAAAGTTTGAAAACGTATGGCAAACGAAGGAATAAATCTTCCGGGAAGCTTTGGCGGGCTTACAAGGTTTAGTGAAGAGTATGAAAGTTTTTTTAACATAACTCCCACTCAAGTCATCATTTTTGTTGTTGGGATAGTTGGGCTTAGGGTTCTTTTGGAGTTTATTTATTAAAAGAACTCAACTTCATTAAATTCAGCTGGTCCATAAGAAACAGATTTTCCTTTTCTATCAGAAGTAGCCCTTCTAACTTACACCAAAGCTTATAGTATAAAAAACAACAGGGTGAGCTCTTTCACTTCCTTTTATAACCTCACCTATTTCATATGCATTCCACCCAGCTCCACCAGCGATAATTGCTAACCTACTATACAAAGATTCATCTTCATCATGACTACCTGCAACATTATGTGGTTGAGAAGGAAAATTTAGGAAAGACAAAAAACCTATTTCCTCACCAGTTGCTTTAACCCTAATCTTACCCTCAGAATCTCTTACTATTCTAACTAGTTCTTGAACCATAAAAAGCCCAAACAAAAACATTTTTTAAGCATTTATGTAATGTAATAGCATGTTCAACCTAGACCCTAAGAAGATGCAGGAAATGATGAAGAAGATGGGAATGAGCCAAGAAAGCATTGAGGCGTCTGAGGTTGTGATAAAGACACCTGAAAAGAATATTATAATAGAAAATCCCTCTGTTGTAAAGATAAAAATCCAAGGACAGGAGTCGTTTCAAATCACCGGAGATGTAGTTGAACAATTAGGAATATCAGAAGAGGATATACAAACCGTTATGGACAAGACAGGAGCTAGCAGAAAAGAGGCAAAAGAGTCGCTTGAAAGAACAAACGACTTGGCTGAGTCCATATTGGAGTTGGGTTAATTTGTTTAGGTGTCTTTATTTTTTCAAAAACCTTTTAAATGATATTTTGTTTTGAAAAATATGTCGGGTAATTATCGGTGGCGAAAATCTTGAAAACACTATTCTAGCCGATGCTTCGCCTTGTTTTACCTGTAGAAATAATTGTTGTAAAAAGCCAAACGTTGTTGTTCCTCTTTCTGATGAGGATTTAAGTCACCTCCCTTCAGAATTGACTGAAATCTATCGTGGGGAATTAATAATGAAGAGTGATGAAAAAGGATGTGCTGCTTTGAAAAATAATAGATGCTCAATCTATCAAAATCGTCCATTTTATTGTAGAATGTATCCCCTTCAAATATATAGGGTTGTGAGTTCTACCGGGTGGGGAGTAGGGGATTTTTTCGTTGGATATGCTTTAGTTGAGATTGCTTGTCCTTTGCTTGTGGATTTTAATAAAGAAGCAGATATAGTCATAGCTGAAGTCCAAAAAAATAAAATTTTTTTTCAAAAATATCTTAGATTGATAGATAAATACCAAAGACCAGTAAACATTACACATCTGAGAAGTTCTATTAAAAACTGGAGATTTATTGATTTTGGTGGATTTATAAGCAGTTAAAAACGCAAGAGACATACAAGTTCCTTTATAAAGAAAAGTATAAAAACTAGCACATCTTGGTATTTTTCATTTCTAGGGACAACAGATATTTATGGAAGATATAATTCAAGAAAAGATAAGCGCCGACCATCTTTTGTATGTGAGCTTAAAATACACAAAAACATGTGATGTAATACTAAATCTTATTCTTCGTTGGCGTAGAATGATTGAAGTTTCACTAGATAAAATTTTGGAAAAAGCAAAAAAGAAAAAAATTATTTCCTCAATACCAACAAATCCTGCTATGGAAATAGAGATAGTAAAAAAAATCTTTAAGTCAGACAAAAATTTCCTGGAAACAATTGAAATATACGAAATGTTCAGAAAAATTGAGGATTTGAAAAAAGAAAGAATCGGCGAATTCAGGAAGAATGTAACCTTAAAAGTTTTTTACAAAGGAGAGGAAATTGATGTAAACCTGGAAAAATTGAGAGAATATGCTGACAAATTGGAAAAATTTATAAGCACAACAAAGCAATTCTTAATACAGAAATAAGTTTTATTTAAATTTCTGCTAAAATTTTTATTAAAATGGGAAAGATTATTGTTATTACTTCTGGTAAAGGCGGGACTGGAAAAACTACCACGGCGATTAACCTCGGCGCCGCAATCAGGCATTTCAACAAAGATGTTCTGTTGATTGATGGTAATTTAACTACTCCTAATGTAGGGGTTTATTTTGGTTCCCCAGAAGTTCCTGTCACTTTTAACCACGTTCTTTCTGCTAAGGCATTAATAGAAGAGGCGGTTTATGAGCATGAGTCAGGAATGAAAATAATTCTTTCTTCTCTTTCCATAAAAGAGTTAAAGAAACTAAAGTTTGAGAAGATGAAGGATTTAAAGAAGGACTTGAAGAAAGTTGCTGATTTTATAATTGTAGACAGCGCTGCTGGTTTGGGAAATGAGGCGCTTTCAGCTGTTGACTTGGCTGATGAATTGATAATTGTGACAAATCCAGAGCTTCCTGCGATTACTGATGCACTTAAAATGATAAAACTTGCAGAAGAGAGAAGAAAGAAAGTATCAGGAGTCATAATCACGAAAGTTCGCGGGGATGAGATTGAAATGCAGCCGGACTCTGTTAAGGAAATGCTTGAAACACCGATAATTGGCATGGTTCCTTATGATTTTAACATCTTGAAAGCAATGAATTTAAAGAATGCTGTTGTTTATACTCATCCAAAATCAAACTCTTCTCGCGCCTACAAAGAGATTGCTGCAAAAATGCTTAACGAAAAGTATGACTCTGAAAAAGACAAGGAAAAATTGCTCGTTAGAATTTTGCAGAAGTTAAGGTTGAGTAAGTAATTATTTCACAACACTTCCGCTTTCAACATCTTTTTCTGGCGAAAGCAAAACAATTTTTTCATCATCGCTTGCGGCAAGAAGCATTCCTTGGCTTTCAACTCCCTTTAACATT
>JACQLJ010000019.1 GCA_016234065.1 Candidatus Pacearchaeota archaeon | reverse complement strand
TTTTCAATAATAAATTGTTCAACTTTTTCTGCAATCTCCAATAAAGGCATGTCTTTCTTGATTATTTTTTTCGCATATTCCTTTGCTTCAGAGGCAATCTTTCCTGCTTGGAGAATTTTTTCTTTCATTTTAAATAATCCCAAACTATGCTCGGTTCATTTGAATATAAAACCAACACTTTACATCTTGTAACATATTCATAACCCTGTTTTATCTTTTCAGACAATTCTTTTTGTGAAGGTGACTCAACAATTTCCAATTTACCTTTTTTTGAGAGTATATGTTCAGGATTAATGAATTCTCTTTCTCTGCAATTAAATTTATTGTAAAATAATCCCATTCCAGAAGTTGATACAGCCAGGCCTGAAAAACCAATTACTCTTAATTCTAAGTTTTTGGTTCTCAAATTGCCAACAACTTTTGCTAGTTGCTTTAATGCTCCTTTGTAAAATCCCTTATCTTGAGAAAATCTTTCCGTATGATAAATATGAATTCCTATTTCCTTATCTCTTGAATTATCAAAAATCGTACTTGAGTCCGTATCTGCCTCCGCTAATCTGCCATTAGTTAGGTCTTCCCAGCCCTTTTTGTTTAATGGAATTGCAACACACATCCCCATCATTCTTTGGTTCTCCTCAAAAATAAACCCAAACTCAGGATTATTCTGATACCATTGATTAATAATTCCAGTAGTTACTGGTCTTGCTGTAGGATAAACTTTCTTATCTAATTCAACAATCAATACATATTCTTTTTTCTTAAGTGTTCTTTGCATCTTAACCCATTATCCTCTCGTAAAGTTTTTTTAATATTCTTGCGTCAACCAATGCATTATGCTCTTCATCTTTTGATGTCGGAATATTGTATTTTCTTGCTATATCTGTCATTTTCATTTTCCCTATATTTACTCCTTTGCTAAATAAAATGCTTGCAAAATCAATTGGAACCCATCTAAAAGGTATTTCTGATATTCCTTTAACGTCTTTAGCACTAAATAATTTGCAGATTCCCATCCAATCAAACTGATTCACATAAGCAACAACATATGGCTTTTCTTTTCCCACAAATTCTTTTATCAATTTGACAGCTTCTTTTCTTGAAACTTTTTTTTGATTTAGTTTTGGAACCACATTTTCCTTTACCCATTCATCTATTTTTCCCTTATAATCTATTTCCAAATACAACTCCTCACCATTTGGCTTAATCAAAGCTATTGAAATCAAATCTATTCCGTCTGGTTTTAGTTTTGCAAACTCTCCGTCCATAAAAATAATATCAGCATTCACGATTTTGGAAAGAAAAACTGCATTTTTATATTTGATGCTCTCAGTAAGATTTAAATAAATTGGTATTTTACGAGTTTTATGAAAACTGAAATGGCTTTGGCCTTGATGATGGGATTATTTGTTTTGCCGGTTGTAATCGCAGAAGAGAACTCTACCTCGTATGATTATGAGAATCTTGGTGATTTTATGAATGATATCCCATCATTAAATGAAAAACTGCAATCAGAGAGTATTCAACTTCCTGGCTCTGCTGCATTTTTGTTGAGCAATGGAAATCTTCATATTAGCGTTGCTATGAATAACGGCTCTTCAAGTGACTTTTATTTTACAGTTGAAGAAAAAATGATTACTGGTATCAGAGAGGGAAAGCCAGAAAAAAGTGATTACGAATTATTAACTGATGAAAAAACAATCCAAAAGATCCTTGATTCAGAAAACAAAGTTGATTCAATCTTAGAATCTTATGACGAAGATAAAGTAGAACTAAGTGCTAATGGCTTCACAAACAAAGTCAAGTTATTTTTTGCGAAGATTCTGTTGATGTTTACTTAACTTTGTTTAATTTTATTTTTTGAGCACAACAAACCTTTTAAACAAATTAATTATCTCAGAAGAATGCTTGATAGTAAAAACCTGACCGGCTTAAGAGTATTTTATGATTCTTTTAAAGACAGATATGGTACTAATTTAGAAAGTTGTGGTATTAATGGACACTACACTTTTAGATCTCTTCCCTTAGATGTAGACAGAGGGTTAATTCCTGATGGAGAATGGATTTTGGAGATAGGTTTTGTTAGCGCTGATCTAAGTGCGCCAAGGAATAGTCGTGTCCAGTTATGGTATATGTTTCCTCAACCAATGAATGATAAAAAATTAATTAAAGGACTACAAAGAACAGCAAAAATGATTGAGAGATTAGAAAAAAAAGGTTGGAGTGAAAAAACTTTTGAATATGGTGGCACACATAAAGGCAACGTATTATATAGTATAGATAAAAAAGTTTCAAATGAAAGAGATGTAGCAAGAGTTTTCCAAGAAGTATCTGCTTTAGAGGACCTTATGAAGCGACCCTTAGATTAACTTTGTTTAATTTTGCTTATGTTTCAATCTCCTATTCTTAGGAATATAATTGCTGATTTTTTGCTCTGATGCTTTCCCTGTTCCAACAAGATTGTCCTTGTATTTCATTATAAGAAATTCTCTTTTTCCTGTGCTTATTTGCAAATCCTGACCTTGCATCCACTTTTCAAAATCATCTTTAGTGCTTATTTCATAAATATTCTTTTTTATCTGGTCTTTAAGCATTTGTGAGCCCTCTATACTCAGACGTATCTTGCCTGTATGCTCATCTATCCTTGCAAAATAAATTCCTGCCCTCTCAATGACTATTTCTTTCTCAATTTTTTTTAATTTCTCTTCACTTATATTTCCTGAAAAAAGAAACATTCTCTCTTTTCCTCTTGACAAAATAATTCCTGGAATTTCTTTAATCCCAAATTGCTCGCCAAGTTTTTTCAGTAATTCTTTTTTTTCTTTTTCATTCATGACATTCAATGGTGTGAATTTTTGCTGAATCATTTTAGTTTTTTCTCCATTATAACTAAATCATCAAAGCCAAGTTTTTTTGCTCGTTTTATGTATTTGTAAATAAATCCATTTTTCAAATAAAAATCTCTTGTTAATTTGTAGGGCTTATAATTATCTTCATAAGTAAGGGTCTCTAATCTTAAGTCATTTATTTTATTTTTATGGGCAATTTTTTCAAGGAACCTTAAAAGTTTTGTTCCTAACCCCTTTCTGTGATATTTTTTCTTAACCCCTAAATTAAGAATAGTAATTGATTTTCTATTCAATCTAAAATTAATGAATCCTTTTATCTCTCCGTTTTTTAGCACGTAAAGATTTTTATTAAAGTTCTTCCTCATTTTTTTAATTGCATCCTCTTTGAACCATTCTTTAAGTTCTTCTGCTATTTCTAAACTTTCTTTTTTTTCATTTTTCCTTGCTTTTATAATTTTCATTTCATTTTCCTCAATTTAGCTATAAAAAATCCTTCTGTATTTGACAAGTGAGGATAAATCCTGCATGATTTTTTTAATTCTTTGCTATATTTATTTTCTTTCCATGAAATCAATCCCGGGTTACATTTTACAGGCAAGACAATTTTCTCAGTTTTTACATTTTTTAATTCTCTTAAAACTGAATCAATAACTTCTTCATTTTCTTCTGGAGCATGCGTGCACGTGCTATAAACAATCTCTCCTCCAATTTTCAAAATTTTTAAAGCACTTCTCAATAGTTTTTTTTGTAAATTTGATAAGCTATAAATCTTATTGATATTCCACGACTGAAGAGTTCTCGGTGTGCTTCTTATAGTCCCTTCTCCAGAACAAGGCGCGTCAAGAAGTATTTTATCAAATGAAATATTCATTCTGCTAAATTTTTCACACAAATTTATACCATCACATCGAGTAATTATTTGATTCATGACTCCACATCTCTCTAAATTTGAAGCGAGAATTTTTATTCTGTCAAGTTTTACATCATTTGCAATTATCAACCCTTGATTTTTCATCATCATCGCTATTTGCGTTGTCTTGCTCCCGGGAGATGCACACAAATCCAAAACATTTTCTCCTGGCTTAGGATTCAAAGCAATAACAGGTAGCATGCTGGCAATTTCCTGTACGTAATAATAACCCAAAATATGTTCAAGAGATCTTCCAAGCTCTCCAGGCAGCAACTCTAAATCAACAATCATAATTTCTGGGTTTTTTTTGAATGGTTGTTTTATATTCCAACCCTTTTCTTCCAGAGTTTTTTTTAATTCTTCGGCAGAAATCTTCAAAGTATTAGCTCTAATTGATTTCAAATCTGGCTTTGAAACATATTCAATATAATTTTCAAATTCATTTCCAAGTAAAAGCTTCATCCTCTCAACAAATAATGGTTTTGAGTCAAAATCATGTCTCATATTTTATTGAATAAATTTTGATTTATATGTCTTGGCAAAATTTATAAATGCTATTTTTCTCATTACCTTAGTTAAACACTTATTCTAATAAATTTAATTTAAATGGCTACATCAACAATATGGCTTTACACTTTAGCAAGCGTTTTCATAGTTAGCGCTGTGTCTCTTGTAGGAATTCTAACGCTCTCAATAAAGCATGAAAGATTAAAAAAATGGCTTATTTATTTTGTGAGTTTTTCTGCTGGAGCCCTAATGGGAGGGGCATTCCTTCATATGCTTCCTGAATTAGTTGAAACAGAAGGATTTAGTTTGTTAACTTCATTTATGATTTTAGGGGGTATAGTTTCCTTTTTTGTCCTGGAAAAAATTATCCACTGGCATCATGACCATATTGGTTCTAACGAACACCACCACACTTTCGCAATAATGAATATGTTTGGAGATGGTTTCCATAATTTCTTAGATGGATTAGTTATAGCGGCAAGCTATCTTGTGAACACAGAATTAGGAGTAGCAGTGACTCTCGCAGTTATTCTGCATGAAGTTCCGCAGGAAATAGGTGATTTCGGAATTCTGCTGCACGCAGGTTATTCAAAATCAAAAGCATTGTTATTTAATTTCATTTCTGCATTAGCTGCTGTTCTCGGAGCTGTGGTTGCATTAGTTCTGACAAATTACATTGAGAATATTGAATTTCTAGTAATTCCGATTGCGATTGGGGGTTTCATTTATGTGGCAGGGAGTGATTTGATTCCTGAGTTGCACAAAGAATTTTCAATAAAAAAGGCAATTATCCAAACAATCACAATAATTTTAGGAATAGTTCTAATGGCTGCTTTGTTGTTTCTTGAGTAATGGAAAAAATTAAGAAATTTATTCAGCGCTTTCTAATTTTGTAAATTTTAAAAATAACCAATGTCAAAGAGATAATAAAAATTACCCCACTCCATAGAAAAATATTCTCATTTTCACCATAAACAAAATACCCTGTAAAACTAAAAGAAATAGAAGTCAAAGAAAAAAATATGCCTACAATCCCCATAAATATCATCAAAGCATCTTTTTTATTTTCTCGGGCTCTTTCTTCTAAATCTTTAACTATTCTTTTAATTTCAGATATTTCATCTCTTATTTGTGCAGTTTTAATTTTATCTCTTCTTTTAAAAAATCCTGTATAAGCTCCAAGAGATGCTCCAAGCGCCGTGGAACTTTGAACAGAGTATTCATTAAATGTTCTGCCGACCGCTCCAAGGAATCTATCTAAAAATCCCCTTCTTGTTTCTTCAACATTAGTTTTTTGTTCTTCACCTCTCCTTAAATAATTTAAAGGGTTAATCTTATCTGCCCCTTCACCAATTTTCTTTAAACTCCCATAAATATCTCTTCCGCTTTCATATCCTTTTCCAGCAACATATCCTAAAGCACCGCCAAATCCAGCTTTAACTCCAGCCCAGAATCCGGTTTCCAAAATTTCCCTCCTCGTATGTTTTCCACTCTTTAGTTTTGCCATATTTATAAAAAACAAATTTAGATTATAAAACCACCTAAGATTTTAAAACCCCTTCAATGTTGTTTGTTTTTTACCATAAAATGTTTCCTCTAGTTCAACTCCGAAGACCTGAAGGATATTCTCAACAGCAGGAATCAACTGATTCTGAAGATAATAGTTTATGTCATAATCACCTTTTTCGTCGGGAAGTTTGACTCTGTCGCGGATTAACTTCTTGTCTTTTGCCTCAGCAACATAGTATTCAACAAGATTTCCTATTGTTATTGGGATGTGCTTTTCCTGCATTTTTCTCGCTGCAATTACATGCGGAGAAATTGACTTGTATTCTTCCATTGGTTTTTTTAGTTGAGTTCTTATTGTAAGTTCTCGTTTGTCAATTTCCCGCTTTTTTACTTTTTCAATAACTTCTTTCAGATATTTTAACGCTCTTTTTTCATTTCCATCTTCAAGAACAAATTTTAAAATCTCATTCTGGACATTTCTCGCAAGATTGCACCAATCCCTTCTCACTGTCTCAAATCCGCGGATTTTCATCCTGCCGTTTTTTTCAATAAGGGCATATTTTTTCTTAGCGCCTATGTTGCCTGTTCTTTTAGTAACCCATATTCCCCTCTTGTAAAATCCTTCTACTTCAAGTTCCATTATTCCAGGAAGTTGCTCATTGATTTTATCAAGCATTTGGAAAACGTCTTTTTCTTTTTTCTCTCCTAAAAGAAAAGCTATTGAGTCAGTGTCTGAATAAATCACTTTGTATCCAAAGCCCTGTATTTTTTCAATAGAATCCTTGATTGATTTTCTCGCAAAGGCGGCTGTTGCAGCAGCTGCCTCACGGCAATAATATCTTGCACCAAAAAATCCAAGATAACCATAAGACGCATTCGCAAGAAGTTTGAAAGCATTGCTTCTTGCTTTTTTAATCGCGTTTTCTTCAACCTTAAGCTCTTTTTTGTATTGTTTTCTTTTTTTAATTATTTCATCAAGCATTTGTGAAAAAAATCCTTGTTTATTTGAAAAATAAGCTTTCTTTCCGGATATTTCAATAACATGAGAATTTTTTTCCGGTTTTTCAAGAAGAGTTGATTTTGACAGGTTAAAAGTTACTATAGTGCTTCCATAACTGCTTGTGAAATCAAATACTGCCAAATTCTCATACAATCCCGGAGTTGGCTCAAAAACAAAGGCCCCTTCGTATTTTTCTAAACTTCTTCTTTCAGATATTTCATCGTGAGTTGGCTTTTTCTCGGGAATTTCATCAAACCTTGATAAGTTATGCAAAATATAATCTTCAACATTGTTTGACATTCCATTTCTGGAAATATCAAAAACTGGCTCTTGCATTATTCTTGTGAATTCAAGAATATCGGGCCAGAATTTTTCAGCAAGTTTAAGCGTTAGAACAGAATCATGCAGGTTATATTCAAAATAACTCTCCCATTCTTCGCTTTTGATTTTTGATGAATGTTTAAAATGAAATTCTTTTTTTCTTTCTGAAAGAAACTCATCCGCAACGTCATCTAAAGACAATGTTTCTGATTGCATGTATTGCGAATATGCTGTCCGAATAAATTTAAGCAAATCAATGTGAACAATTCCATCAATTTTTGCTATTGGCAAAATGCCGCGAGAAAATCTCGGTTGGCTTCCATTCAAACCAAGCGATAAAGGAACTTTTAACTTTTGGGCCCTTGCTCTTAAATAAGGCAAATCAAATCCATCTGAAAAATAACCAACAAGAAAATCCGGCTTTGCATTTTTCACCTCTTTCACGAATGTTTCAATCAGTTCTGCTTCATTTTTCACATAAACAACGTAATCTAAACGCTTCTCTGAATTCAAGGAGTTCTTCCATGTTATGACTTTCTTCATTCCGTGATTTGAAACAAGCGAAACCATGAGAATTTCTCCTTCGCCTATTTTGAATTCATCTGTTTCAATGTCATAAGCAATTACTCTCGGTTTGAAATCCTTGTCTTCAATTTTCTTTATATTTGCGGCTTTTATGCAAAAATCAACTTCTAAAACAGAATCAATTCCTCCAAATTCCTGCGAATTGTTTAATAATTCTCCTGTAATTTCATACCAGCACAAAGGAAGCAAATCTTTTTCAATTATGTAATGCGTTATAAAACCTAAATCATATCCGCGTCTTTTTCTTATTCCGTCCATTTTCAAGTTGTCGGCGATTTCATGCAAATCCTTGTAATTTGTTGCAAAAATTTTCAGCGCTTTTGTTTTTTCACCAAGAAAATTCTTTTCATGAACCTCAACTTTTTCAACTTTTGTTTCTCTGTCTTTTGATTCTAGTTTTATTTTTTCGGTTTTTTTTATTATCTTTTCAATTTTTTCTTTCCTTAAATTTGCATCAAGAATAGCCCATAAGTAAACAGGACAGGAATCAATGACACAAACTCTTTTTCCCCTTGAGTCCCTTCCCACTATCTTTATGTAATTCCTTCCTTTAAAGTCAAAGTAGTCATAATCAACAGGAATAAAATCAGTTTTCATGGAAAAACAGCGATTTTGAATTATTTAAATTTCATCATTTAATCAATATATTTTTATATTTCTTTTGCTTGAGTATTAAATGGGATTAAATATAAGCGAAATCATTCCGAGAAAAGAAATTGAAATCTCCGACTTGTATGGAAAGATGCTCTGCGTTGACGCTTTCAACACGCTTTACCAGTTTCTTTCAACAATAAGGCAACCAGACGGAACACCTTTGATGGATTCCAAAAAAAGAATAACAAGCCATTTGTCAGGAATATTTTACAGGAACATCTCGCTTTTGTCTGAACAGATAAAATTGGTCTACGTTTTTGATGGCGAAGCGCCCGAATTGAAAAAGAAAACTCACAACATAAGAAAAGAAAACAGGGACTCAATGAAAGAAAAATATCAGACAGCGAAAGATGAAGAGGACTTGGAAATGATGAGGCGTTATAGTTCACAAATGATACGACTGGATGACGAAATGATAAAAGAAAGTAAAGAAATTCTAGAAGCAATGGGTATCCCAACAGTGCAATCTCCAAGCGAGGGAGAGGCAGAAGCAGCTTATTTATGTAAGATAAATGATGAGGTCTTTGCAAGTGTGAGTCAGGACTACGACAGCTTGCTTTTTGGAACACCAAGATTAATTAGAAACCTTACTCTCGCAAAAAGAAGAAAGACATATTCTGGCTGGGTTGAAGTGAAACCAGAAATCATTGAGCTTGGTAATGTTTTGAATCATCTTGGAATTAATTTGGATCAGTTGATTTGTCTTGGCATTCTAGTGGGCACGGATTACAACCCAAAAGGCATACCTAGAATTGGGCAAAAAAAGGCATTGCAGATAGTTCAAAAATACAAGCAGCCAGTTTTAATTTTTGAAAGTGTTGAAGAAAGAATGATGTCGCTATCAGAAGAAGATAGATTTGACTGGAAGGAGATTTTTGAATTATTCCATAAACCGAATGTAAAAAAGGCGAGTTTTAAATTTAAAGAAGTTGATGAAAAAAAAATAAAAGAAATTCTGGTTGAAAGGCATGATTTCTCAGAAGAAAGAGTTGAAAAGCAATTGGAAAAAATCAGAGAAACAATAGAGAGAAACAAACAGAAAAATCTTGGGAAATGGTTTTAAAATAATTATTTTTTACTCCACATTGCAAATCCTACAACCAAAAATATAAGACCTATTGCAGAAGTAATAAAATCTTCATATGCAACGAAGCTTCCTATAATAAAAACTCCTCCTAAACCCATTAACGCAAGTCCGATACCTTTTCTAAATCCATATTTAAACGAAAGGAAGATTGCCAGTATGATGAATGCTAGCGGCAAAAATGCTGCTATAAAATCCCAAAACGTCTCTGGAAGAAAAAAGAAAAATCCATACCAAAAATTCTCGTAATCAAAACCGCTCTTGTTTATTCCGTAAATGATAAAAAAAGAAATTACAAGCGCGATTATATTTGAGATTGGTGTTGCTTCTGGCTTTCCTGTAAGTGAATTCTTTCCTCCAAGAGGAGACCTAGACAAAGCAAAGCTTATGAGTCCAAAAGAAATAATTAAAATCCCCCCTAAAATCACCCAAGAGGGATCAATTATATCAAGCCAGCAACTCAAACTTGCTCCACAAAAAGAATATCCTCCATAATACTGCGCGCTTGCAAAATTCAAAAGAAGCACTCCAAAAACCAAAAGCAGGATACTTTTTTGCATGAATTAAAAAATGAAATAGTTTTTATAAAGTTTCTTGTATTAGAACTACCATGAAAGAAGTTTCTCACGGATATGACATAATAGGCAATATTGCAATTGTGAAATTCTCTGCCAAAACAAAATCTAGCGAAAAAAAGAAATTTGCTGAAGATTTTTTAAAAAAAAGCAAATCAATAAAAACAATTCTAGAAAAAGTTGGAAAATTTAAAGGCAAGCTGAGGAAACAAAAAACAAAATATATTTTGGGCGAGAAAACAAAAGAAGCATTGCACAGAGAAAATGGATGTATTTTCCGGCTTAATGTTGATGAGACATATTTTTCTCCTCGTTTGGGCAATGAGAGAAAGGAAATTGCATCAAAGATAAAAAAAGGAGAAGATATCTTGGTTATGTTCTCGGGAGTAGGCCCATTTAGCATAGTAATCGCGAAAAATTCAAAAGCAAAAAAAGTCACGAGTGTTGAGATAAATAAAAAAGCGAATGAATACGCAGAACAAAATGTTGAATTAAACAAGTTAAAGGATAAGGTTGAATTAATTCAAGGTAATATAAAAAAAATATATAAAAAGATTCCAAAATTTGATGTTATAGTAATGCCCCGCCCTAAGTTAAAAGAAACATTTTTGAAAGAAGCGTTTTCCTTGTCAAAAAAAGGAACAAGAATTTTCTACTATGATTTCTGCAAAGAAGATGAAATTGAAAAATTAAAGGGGAAAATCAAAAATGAGGCAAAAAAATCAGGCAAAAAAATTAAGATTCTTAATGTAAAAAAAGCAGGTGAAATTGGCGTATACAAGTTTAGGATGAGGATTGACCTTTTGGTTTTGTAAGAGATTCTAGACTATGTACCAAACTATGTATATTCTTGGTAAGCCCTGATTTTTTCCCATGTGTTTTACATACTTCAATTTCATCGCCTTCAAAATTGATTATCTTTCCGTTACCATAAGGACAATTTCTTGCATAAGGACAAACAACCGGATTATAACCTAAAAAACCAATCAATATTTCTTCTGGTTTTGCCTCTCCGCTTAAATAATGCTCACAATATTCAGTAGCTGTTTTAGGTAATTCTATAATACCAGTTCGTAGTCCTAAACCATTTCTTCCCATAGAAATAATAATTGCAATTTGCTTTTAAAACTATCACTTTTAACTTAAGATATAATCAACTCCGCTGCTTATTGAATAACTAACTATACTCGTGATTGCCAAAGCATATCCATCTATCATCAAAGGAATAAATAATGTTGCTGCAGTCATTTTTGCTGCTTCCAAAGGATGCTTTCTCCAATGCTCTCTTGAAATTGTTCTTGAAGTTAAAACTCCCGGAACAAAAATCTCGCAAATAGATAGTTTTTCTTTAGGTTGCCAGTCAATATCTTCCAAAGCCATTTTTTTATTTTGAATTTTAGTTTATAATCTTTTCTCTGCCTTCATAGCAGCTGGTGCTTCGCCGCCGTGCCAAGTGAATCTCGGTCTTACGCGCATCGGATAAATTCTCTCTGAATTATCGTCAAGAATTATCGCGCTTCCTTTCAAATTCGGCAAATCATCTATGTATTTTTTTATGCTGTCTAAAAGATAACTTTGCATTATGTAATTCAACGCTTCCAAATCCGGCTGCGCTGTAACTTTATGTGAAATCACAATGTCTGATTGAGTCATCGCATCTTTGTGTATTTGTCCTGGCTGTTGCGTCGCGAGAACAAGAGAAATTCCTGGCTGCCTTCCTTCTCTAAGCAATTGAACCAGTGCATCTGTGGCAGATGTTTTCCCATTCAAGGGAAGAAATTCATGCGCCTCATCAATGAAAATCCAAACAAGGGGTGTTTCTCTTTTTTCTTCGGAATTCTTCAAACTGAAAATATTAGAAATCGCTTTTATTTCCTCTTTTTTTCTTGCAGCCATTCTTTGATTGAAGATTTTCTTGCAAAGTAAACCAATAACCAAGGCGCGAACATTGAAAGCGCCGACTGAATTGTAAACGCTCAAATCCAAAACCGTTGTCTTGCCTCCTGAAATCAACTTGTCTAAAGCCATCGCCTCTCTTTTATCCTCGGCAAATATCCCCCACGTGCCTGCTGCCTCAAACAAACTAATCGCGGCATTCTTTACTTCATTTGATGATTTTTCGTCAAGTTCTATGCTTTCCATTATGTCTTTTATTGTGTAATAACTTTCTTGTTTTAGAAACTTCAAGACCCTTTCTATTAGGACAGCAACAGGATTGATTATGCTTAAACCGAAGGTCATTATCCAATCTTCAGAATCAAGTTCAGAGGCGCTGAGCGCAAACTTTTCATCAGCAGGGATTCCTTGCTCAAGATAAAAATCATAATAACCAAAAGGCACAAAAATATTTACATTTGCTCTTTCAGGATTTAATTTCCATTCATACAATAATTCTTTGTCTTTTTCATTTGAGTATTTCATTGTCCAAAAAATTCCCATCGTATCAAAAATCAAAGAGCCAATGTTCTGGCTTATCTCTTTTTTCAAATTCGCCAATTCTTCAGCAATTACTCCTAAAGTGTAACTTTTTCCGGAACCTCTTTTTCCCGCAACCATTATAACATGATTTCTTGCAACATCCACTAAAATTCTGTTGCTGATTGAAGTGTAATTTCCCATTTTCACGTAACTCTTTCCAAGAAAAATAAATCCGTCCTCGCCGAATAGTTTTTTGTCCTCGTCATTTCTTCCTATCTGAATGTCGTATGGCATTTAAAATAAACCCGCTGGTTTCTTTTGAACTTCCTCAAAGCGCTGAACGGCGATTTCCAATTGCCTCCGATGAAATCGCAAAGAATTTTCAGAAAGACCATCCCTCCTTTTTATTTTCATAAAGAGAAAAAGAAGAAGATGTTTTAATATGTTTTCACTTAGATTTTGGACCAATAACTAATCTATGATTTTCTCCAATTGGCGGAAAAGGATGTTCATACTCTCCAACGATTTTAAAATCTAAAACATAAACCTCATCTTGAAAAGTCACTGTTGTTTTTAATCCTTCATCCCATTCTGCCAAAGATTTATGGGCTGTTCCATTAACAATAATCTCTAAAGACCTAACTCTTCCAGGAATTAAGAATTTCACAGCTTTCATTTTACCCCTAACTTTTTTTACATCTAAATTTAAAACATAACTTATATCTTCAGGGAAACCTTCTAATTGATTAGCTGATAGTTCATATCCAAAAATTCTACTCCCAACTATACTTTCTTCAGGCATAAAAAAACTAAAAATAGTATACTTATAAGCGTTGTGATATTTAAGCTTATTTCATCAAATACTCAATCTCTTCTTCATTAAGTTTGATTTCCTTTTGTGCTTCTGGATTTTTCAAAATCACTTTTATAACAGGAAAGTCCCTCATTGCTCTTTTCTCTCCGATATGTGTATATTTTGCATATTTCTTCGCAATTGATTTTTGCTTCTCTGTTCTTTTATTGTTCATCCAGATTTTCAAAATTCTGTCGGGCCTTTTGTAGGTTGTAAATCCGTTTCCCTGAACCCGACGAGGATTTTTTGACGCAGAAATTCCGTAACTTAAAAAAATATTTTCATAAAGCAAAAATCTCCAGTATTGCTGCTTGTAAATCCTGCCTTTGAAAACATCTGCCCTGCTAAGAAGGTCAAAAGCCCTTGCTAACTCTTCGCCCTTGTATTCACTTGGGATATTCTTTTCAATCCAAAGCATTATTTCATCCAATTCCATGTTCACAGAATCAAAGACCTCAAGGGTTTCATTTTTAGGATTGCCCTTAAAAACAACTTTCAGCGAATTGAATATATCTGTTTCCTTGTTTCTTTCTGCTATCGGAATTTTTTCTTCTGATTTTACACCTGATTCTGTCTGTATGTCATTTATTGCAGCCCTAATATCTCCACGAGATTTCACAGCGATTTCAGTCAGTGTCTTTTCATCAATGAACTTTCCTTCTTTTCTTAAGATGTCTATCAGCAAACTCTTTATCGTTTTGTAATCAACATCTTTCATTTTCACCATCTCTGAATTCGTCCTTAAATCATTGAACTTCCTATCCCATATCTGATTCGCAGTTATTATTATTGGATAATTTGTATTTTTAATCAAATAAATCAATTCAGGCAAACCGCCAAAATCGTTATAGGCAGAAATCCCATCAACCTCGTCAATAAGGATTATTTTGCTTTTTTTTGAGAATGACTGCTGCTCAATTGCAGGCCTTAATATCTCATTTAATTTTTCCCTGCTTCTGAAATCACTTGCATTTAATTCAAAAATTTCAAAATTAAGCTCATTCGCAAGCACATATGCAAGAGTTGTCTTTCCAACTCCTGGAGCTCCATGAAGAAGCAACGCTTTCTTGGATTTTTCTGAATTAAAATTTTTAGTAAAATCAACTATCTTTCTTATTGCTTCTTCTTGCCCTTTTAACTCTGAAAATAACTTCGGCCTGTGTTTTTCTGCCCATGGCATTTTAGATAAAAAAATTAGTAGTATATAAAAATTTATGAAGATTTTGCCTTAACTTTATATCTATAAAACAATATTTTCTCTGCTTTTAAAGAGTTGTTGTTCTTTTGATGCCTCATAAACACGAACATATGAACCAGAGCCAACTGCCAAAGCGTTATCTCCATCAGCCAGTAATTCACTAACATCTACATACCTCTCTACCACTCTTTTCCAACCAGGTTTTTTATCGCCGAACCTAACAATTAAACAATTAAAACCGCGATCATCTCTCGCCAATTTCGTAGTGTGGTAAAAATCTCCTTTATCAAAACCTATTTTATCAGCCATAGAGAGTATAATTCTAACTGGCAGTTTCATTCTCCTTCCTGTAACCCTCATTGCCTTATGGTTTAGAAACAACATGAAATTTCAAATACACCTTCCTTTTAAGTTTATTCCTTCCAGAGTTTTCACGGAGTAAAACTACGCAGGATTTATTCCTTCCCCAATCCGGCAAGCACAAAACTCGCTAGCAATGCTTGCAGTTGTATGAATGGGTCGCTGCCTTCAACAATTCTGAATTCTGCCTCTCCGGTTTTCTCAGTAAGTTTTACTTTTATCGTCGGCTCAACAGGAAGAGCCCAGATTTCTTTTTGTATTGCTTTTATTACATCCTGTCCTGAAATGCTTTCCTTAAGCATTATGTCAAGAAGTTTTTCTCTTGATGATTCAAACTCTCCAGCCAGAGCATAATCAAGCACAATTTTGATATCTTTGGGCTTAGCGCTTGAAAGTATTGTTGAAACAAGTTCTGCGCTGATTAATGGAGAAACAGAAGCAGTTGCCTGAAGCAGGTTGATGCATTTTCTGCAGTCCCCCTCACATCCTTCATACAGAACGTTAATTGCCTCTGTCTTTACATTGAGTTTTTCATTTTCAGCAATCTTGTTTATTATTTTTTCAACATCTTTTTTTTCAAGGAGTTTAAATCTGAAGATTGCGCAACGGGATTGTATCGGATCAATTATTTTGCTTGAATAATTGCATGAAAGAATAAATCTGCATGTTGAGGAATAATTTTCCATTGTTCTTCTCAATGCCTGCTGGGCTTCAGGAGTCAAGGCATCTGCCTCGTCAAGAAAGATGACTTTGAAAGGAACCTCGCCAAGTGACTTTGTCCTTGCAAAATTTTTCACTTTCTCCCTGACTATTTGAATTCCCCTTTCATCGCTCGCATTTAACTCAAGATAATTTTCTCTCCAATTTTCTCCATAAAGGTCCCTGACAACAATGAAAGCGAGGGTTGATTTTCCCGTGCCAGCAGGTCCTGCAAAAAGCATATGGGGAATATTCATTGAATTTGTCAATGCCTTAACCCTTTTCACAATCTCTTCTTGTCCAACAACTTCCAAGAAACTTACAGGCCTATACTTTTCTGTCCAGATTCCTTCAGCCATGCTAACCCTAAAAATAATCAGGTTAAAAAGATTGTTGTAATAAATATGTGATTTTTAGAATAAGCGATTTAAGTGTAACCTTTTTTTCCGCCGTTGCTCTTCTTTACTCCAGATAAAGCATCAAGGCAATCAGTAGCACTTAATCCTTCAAGATTTTCACACGCTGTTTTAAACGTTTGGAATTTTCTCCTAAGTTCAGGGTTTTCTTCAATTTGTTTAATAGTATAATTTTTTGACGCACCCCTCCAATCTAAATATATTTCAGCGCTTCTTCTTATTAAATCAGAAGGATTAACACGAGGATGTGCCCTATAATGATTAGAATCCGAATAAACTTCCCCCTCTTTTTTATCAGGCATAAGCATCTAAATAAGTAGTCCATTTAAATTATTTATTGTTCAAAAGTAATGCTTTTACTTATTCACAGAAGTTCTTCTCAATTTACGCTTGCGCTTTTCTTTCTTCAAACGCTTTCTCTGCCACTTCCATCTCATCTGCCTTTTCTTTTTCCATCTTCTTGAGGAACGTTTCATTTGGCTCTCCTGAGA
>JACQLJ010000014.1 GCA_016234065.1 Candidatus Pacearchaeota archaeon | reverse complement strand
ATTTTATTTGGGCCCCTTTTCATAGTTTTCTGTGAAAAAAAGTATTTATACTTATCTAATCATCAAAAAATGACATCATTTTTTACGAGATAATTTTTAAAATATATCTCATTAATCTGTAAAATGTTATATCTCATAGGACTGGGGCTGAATGAAAAAGGGCTTTCTATTGAATCCCTGAATACATTGAAAAAATGCGATAAAATCTATCTTGAAACTTACACAGTTGAATTTCCTTACAAAAAAGAAGAATTGGAAAAGGCCATAGGGGTAAAAGCTGAATCGCTGGAAAGAGATTTTATGGAAAATGAAACACCTAAAATCATAGAAGAATCAAGAAAAAGAGAAATTGCTATTCTTGTATATGGTTCTCCTTTAACTGCTACTACCCACATCTCCTTGCTTCATGAATTAAGAAAAAATAAAGTTGAATACGAAGTGTTCCACAATGCATCAATCTTTGACGCTGTTGCTGAGACAGGGCTGCAGATATACAAATTCGGCAAGATTGCTTCAATGCCTAAGTGGGAAAAAAGCTTCAAGCCCGAAAGTTTCATTGAAATTATAAAAGAAAATCAGTCAATAAAATCCCATTCATTGATTTTAGTTGATATTGGATTGGAATTTAGCAAATCTTTGAAACAATTAGAAATTTCAGCAAAGAACAAAGTAAAATTTGACAAAATCGTAGTTTGCTCCAAACTTGGGACTAAAGAAAGCAAAATCTTTTACGATAAGCCATCAAATTTGACAAAAAAAGAAATTAAATCTCCGTTCTGTATTATAATTCCTGCAAAAGAACTGCACTTTATGGAGAAGGAATTTTTAGAGAATCACAAATAAATTTTATAGATTGTGTCTTCTGGATTCGTAATTTCCACTTCCCGCTTCATAGTGCCTGCTAGCAAGTTCGTAATTTCTACCTCTACTTTGGTAGAGATTGTCAACTCTTACTCCTTCTGGACCACAATCCAAACACATAAAAATCTCACAATTAAGGGATTTTTAAACCTTGTGAAATTCTTGCGGTAAGGTTTTAAAATAATAAAAATCTAGAGTTAGTATGTCTGATTTTAGTAAAACAGAAGAAGAGATATTGGAATTCTGGAGAAAGGATAAGACGTTTGAAAAATCCCTGAAAAAAACAAAAGGGAAGAAACAATATATTTTTTATGACGGGCCTCCTTTTGCTACAGGAACTCCTCATTACGGACACATTCTTGGTTCTGTTACAAAAGATGTTTATGGAAGATTCTGGACAATGAAAGGAAAATATGTTCAGAGAGTTTGGGGCTGGGACTGCCATGGATTGCCTATAGAAAATATTGCGGAAAAAGCACTAGGAATAAATTCCAAGGATGAAATTGAAAAAATGGGCGTAAAAAAATTCAATGACTATTGCAGAAGCAAGGTTCTGGGATTTGCTGATGAATGGGAAAAAGTCATTGAGAGGATTGGAAGATGGGTTGATATGAAAAACTCTTACAAAACAATGGACAATGATTATATTGAGTCGGTCTGGTGGGCTTTCAAGAATTTATGGGAAAAAAATTATCTGTATGAAGGAGAAAAGGTTTTGTTATATTGTCCAAGATGCTCCACACCTTTGGCAAAAGCAGAGATCGCAATGGATAATTCTTACAAAAATATAAAAGAGGACTCAATTGTTGTGAAATTCAAAATTAAAAATAAAGATGCATTTGCATTGGCATGGACTACAACTCCTTGGACACTCCCATCAAATTTGGCCTTGACTGTTAATTCAAATCTAGAATATGTATATGTTAAAGATAAAAATGGCGAGACATATTTATTAGCGAAAAAACTTCTTGATGTTTTCTTCAAAAATCCCGAAAAATATAAAATTGTTGAAGAAATAAAAGGAAGGAAGCTAGAAGGTATGGAATACGAGCCATTATTTCCATATTTTAAGGACTCAAATGCATTCAAGTTTTTAGTCGGAGATTTTGTGACTGCGGAAGAAGGAACAGGAATTGTCCATACTGCTCCTGCATTCGGAGAGAATGATTATGAAATAGGAAAGAAATATGGAATCTCAATCGTCCAGCCAGTTGATGAAAAAGGAAGATTCACAAAACAGATTAAAGATTTTGAAGGAAAATTCGTTCATGATTCAAATGATGATATAATCAATTATTTAAAAAAACAAGGAAAAATCTTTTTAATAAAAAATCTAGAACATGAATATCCTTTTTGTTATAGATGCGAAACAAAATTGATTTATAGGGCAATTCCTGCATGGTTTGTTAACATACAAAAAATCAAGCCAAAAATCCTGGAGTTAAGTCAAAAAATGAACTGGTATCCTGAATTTCTAAAAGAAGGCAGAGTAAAATATACTATTGAAACAGCTCCTGACTGGAATATTTCCAGAAACAGATATTGGGCAACAGCAATTCCTGTTTGGGTTTCTAAAGACGGAGAGAAATTAGTTCTTGGAAGCATAAAGGAATTAAAAAAATATGCAAAAAACCTAAAAGGAAAAATAGACCTGCATAAAGATTACCTTGATAAAATAATTTTAGTAAAAGATAAAAAAGAATTCAGAAGAATCCCTGAAGTTTTGGACTGCTGGTTTGAATCAGGAGCCATGCCTTTTGCCCAATTCCATTATCCATTTGAAAACAAAGATTTTTTTGAAAAGAACTTTCCTGCGCAATTTGTTGCAGAATACATAGCGCAAGTAAGGGCATGGTTTTACTACATGATTGTTCTTTCAGGAATATTGTTTGATGAAATGCCAGTAGAGAATGTTGTAACCACAGGGACAATCTTGGCTGAAGATGGAGAAAAAATGAGCAAAAGTAAAAACAACTTCACAGACCCGATGATATTAATAAAAAAATATGGTGTAGATGCACTAAGATTCTATTTAATGTCTAGCCCAGTTATGAATGCAGAGAATTTAAACTTCTCTGAAAAAAATGTTGATGAGGCATACAAAAAAGTTATTTCACTGGTATACAATAGTTCAAGATTTTATGATATGGCTAAAAGAAAAGATAAGGGAAATCCTAAAAGTAAAGATCTTACAGACAGGTGGATTATTTCCAGAGTCAATGAATTTGGCGTAAATGTTGAAAACCATTTGGAAAAGTATAATACAATAAAGGCATGCGAAGAAATAAAGCAGTTTGTTGAAGACCTATCTACATGGTATATCAGAATCAACAGAGAAAGGTTTGAAAAAGATAAAAATGCCAGAGAAACTTTAAGATATCTTTTAGAGAATTTATCAAAAATTATTGCGCCGATAATTCCTTTTGTTGCGGAAAAAATTTATCAGTCCATTAATGGAAAAAACAAATCTGTTCATTTAGAAAATTACCCTAAGTTTGATAAGAAAAAAATAGATGTAAATTTATTAGTAGATATGAGGCAAGTGAGAGACATAATATCTTTGGGATTAAAAATAAGAGATGAGAAAAAGATTGGGCTTAAATGGCCGATACAAAAAGTGATATTATCTACACATAGCAAAGATAATAAATTATTAATCAGGAAATATGAGAAAATAATTAAAAAAGAACTTAATGTAAAAGAGGTTATTATTAAAGATGATAAAAATAATAGAGTTCTTGTTGATTTAGACACTCAATTGACACCAGAACTTGAAGCAGAGGGCTACGCAAGAGAAATGTCAAGATTGGTCCAGGACTTCAGGAAAAAATTAGGACTGCAAAAACAGGACAAAATCAAATTGGAGGTATTCTCAGAAGACGATGAATTAAGTGAAATGCTGAAAAAACAAGAAAATTTCCTTCAGGAAAGAACAAATTCTTCAACAATAAAGATACTTAAAAGTGTCACGACTGGCAAGGAAAAATTTAAAAATAAAATAGATTTCAGAATAAAGGATAAAAGAGGAAAAATAGCAATAATAACCACCAGTAAGTAATAATTGGATTTCGTTCTTTTATCATAACAATGTTTAAAAGTAAGCCAACCAAAAAATAAAATGATAATAAAGGAAGAATTTTTAGGCAGATTAAGAAAAATTTTTGACCTTAATCTATACGAAGTAAGGGTATGGGCGGCACTTTTATCAAGAGGCACCAGCACTGCAGGAGAATTGAGCAGTATTTCTGATGTTCCAAGAAGTAGAACTTATGATATTTTGGAAAGCTTGGACAAAAAAGGATTCATTGTAATGAAATTGGGAAAGCCAATAAAATTCATCGCATTAAAGCCAGAAGAGGTGGTAGAAAGAGTAAAAAGAAATTTGGCAAAAGATGCGCAGGAAAGAACAAAACGACTGGAGACATTGAAAGAAGATGAAGTTATACATGAACTCAATAATTTGTTCAATCAAGGAATAAAATTTATTGAGCCATCTGAACTTTCTGGGAGTTTAAGAGGAAGGCAAAATCTTTACAATCATCTTGACATGATGATAAGAAATGCTGAAAAGACAATAACAATTCTCACTACAAAAGAAGGATTGAGCAGAAAGTTTGAAGCGTTAATGCCAAGCTTGGAAAGAGCAAAAAAAATGGGTGTAAAAGTTAGAATAGCTGCGCCGATAAACAGCAACAATGTAAAAGTTGCTAAAGAATTGAAAAAGGTTGCGGAAATAAGAGATATGGAAAAAATCAGAGCAAGATTTATAGTGATTGATTCAAATCAAGTTATGTTCATGCTATTGGACGATGAAAAATTCCATCCTAATTATGATACAGGAGTATGGATAAACACAGAGTTCTTTGCTGCGGCACTTGAGGATTTATTTGAACTTGCATGGAAGGAAATGAAATCTGTGAAGTGATTTCATCCTGCGTAGTTTTACTTTGTGAAAACTCCGGAAGGAAATGAAAGCGGTTAAGTAAATTAATTCTTAAATCCAAATGGATGGGAATTTATTATTACTTTAAATGGTCGTTTATAACTTTTTTTATAAGAATTTATATAAAAAATTCCAAAATTAAAAAATAAGAAATAGTAAATAAAAATATATTTATTTGCGAAGTAGCGCCAACAAAACCGCTACAACTGTGGTTATTATAACCACCCATCCCGCCAACACTGTTACAAGCATTCCCGGATCGGTCAGTCCTCCAAGCCATCTAGGTAATCTTAAAATTCCTTCAGCTAAACCAGAACCTACCGCCAAAGAAACAATCACTCCTGTTAGCCATACAACAAAATTCAACACACTGCTCTCTTTCCTTGCCATTTAACACCTCCTTTCAAACAAAAAACCCTTTTTATTTATTAAACAAGCATTATTTAAAAAAGTTTCCTATGCTTGATTTTATACTGGGCAGGGTGAAATCTTGAAACCCATCACATTTTTTTAATTGTTTCAATCCCTAAGAGGTTTAAAGAGTTTTTTAAAACAATTTTGAAGGATTCAACTAAAAAAATTCTAAAATTTTCATTTTCATCTCCAATAACTTTGCATGAATGATAAAATTCATTAAAACTTTGTGCGAGATCATAAGAATAATTTGCTATTATTGAGGGATTTAAGTTTTTGTAAGAATTCAAAACCATTTCAGGAAATTCAGAAAGATTTTTTACTAATTGAAATTCTTTATCTGATATTTCTTTTATGTTAAAAAATTTTCTGGTTTTGTTTTTGGATTTTCTGAGAATGCTGCATGCACGAGCATAACTATACAATAAGTATGGTCCTGTGTCCCCTTCAAAACTGAGGGCGTCTCCTAAATTGAAATTAATTGACTTGTTTGGAGAAATCTTTAGGACTGCATACTTGACTGCAGCAATTGCAATCTTTTTTGCATCGCCTTTTGTTTTCCTTTTTAAAATCTCTTTCTTTGCTTTTTTTATTGCGTCGCCAACAAAATCTTCCAATAAAACAACATCTCCCTTTCTTGTTGACATTTTTCTTGATTTTCCTTTTTCACTTAAAAGAATAAATGAGTAATGAACTGCTTTTGGATATGGTGATTTGAGTAATTTTAATGCTTCAACTATTTGTTGGAAATAAAGTTTTTGGTCTTCTCCAAGAACTACAATATTTTCTTTTGTTTTTGAGATCTTATCAAGTGTGTAAGCTATATCTCTCAATGGATACAATCCAGTGCCGTCTGACCTCGTAAGCACTAGAACCGGAGATTTCATCTGTCCTTCAATTTTGGTTCCCTTCAAGTCCAAAACCCAACAACCATCATCATTAAATATTTTACCTGTTTTTTTCAAATTTTCCAGAACTTTTTGAGATTCAGTTATGTAATCTGACTCATAATCAAATTTGTCATATCTTATTCCTAGGTTTCTGAGAATCTTTGTCTGTCCATCAACAGCAATCTTTGTTATTTTTTTGAATCTTTTTATTGTTTCTTTGTCATTGTGCTCAAATTTATAAAGCAAACCAAAAACTTCTTTTTCTGATTTCTTTGATTTTTTTACTTTTGCAGCCACTGAAATGTATT
This sequence comes from Candidatus Pacearchaeota archaeon, assembly GCA_016234065.1. Taxonomy (GTDB): domain Archaea; phylum Nanobdellota; class Nanobdellia; order Pacearchaeales; family GW2011-AR1; genus JAGVWT01. The sequence continues at coordinate 24,578 of JACQLJ010000014.1, read as the reverse complement.
TTTTAAGCATTGCTTCAAACTTTAGATTGTCTGCCTTCCCATAAACCAACATTGCAATCTGTTTTGAAACATCATTAACTAGATAATGGACTTCAACATTATGGTTTAGAAATCTTAAAACTTTTACTAAACTATCTCCAATAAATGCATTGCGTGACCTCCCGACATGCGGAGATGCGTTTGGATTTATGCTTGTATGTTCAACCATCATTTTTTTATCTTTTCCAATATCTGAACTTCCGTATTTTTCTTTTTTATCTAAAACTTCCTTAATTGTTTTTTGAATAAAACTTCTCTTGTCAATAAAAAAATTCAAATAAGCACCTTTGACTTCAATCTTCTCAAACCCTTTTTCTCTCTCTATTTTATTCCTTAAATCATTTGCAATTTTCACAGGGTTCTCTCTTAATTTTGCAGCAAGAAAAAAACAAGGCAAAGCATAGTCCCCAAGTTCAGAAGAAGGGGGAATCTCAATTTTATCTTCAATCTCTTTTTCTGATAAGACAAGGTCTTTTTCTTTTAATACTTTTACAAGAACTCTGGATATTTCACTTTTCATGATAAATAAAATGAAAAGGCAATTATAAAGTTTTTTGGAAGTTTCTTAAGATAAAATCAGGTGTGAGTTTATTCTTTAAATAATAGTCCTTAACTTCCAGAGGCAAATCTCTAAATTGACTGATAATTTTCCTGCAATTTTCTGCCATGCAATTGCATTCACAAAACCATAATTTTTTCCCATTTCTTTGTTTTTCATTTTCATCCATTGTTGTAGAATAGTCAAATGTAATTTCTTCGTCTTTTTTTATATCTCTTAAAGCCAATAACTCGTTTTTACCTTTATAAAACAATTTGGATTGCATGAATGATTAACTGATTTAGCAATCTCTTCTAAATCAATAATATAAGTTTTATCATTTACCTGCAAGGGGTCTCCATCTCTTTCTTTACCTTCTTCAAAAATTCTTTTTAGTACCTCTTTTAAATTGACTTCTTCACCTTCAAAAAAAAGAATTGTGTCAAGTTTTTTTATTTCCTGTTTAGCAAAAACTCCATTACCTTGGATTTTAGATTCTCTTACCTCAATTTTTGAAAACTGAGCAATTTTTTGTTGATTCATTAAGATTAACGCGCTGAATCTGCCTGTTTTTCAGATTCATTTTTCTTTCTTACGGCGGAGCTGTCTCCCTTGTTTTCATAAGCGAGTAGAATCTCTTCAACTAAACCTTCAACTATATTTTTCTTTTTGTTAAAAGCCCTGTCAGAAGCGCCATGGACAATATTTCTTAAAGCCACATTAACTCTTCTCAATGGTGAAACATCCACAGCCTGAAGATATCTAGCACCACCATACTCAATCACCGTTGTTTCATCTCTCGGCGCTGAATTCTCAAGTGCTTTAACAAGAACTTGGACAGGATTTATTTTTGTCTTTTCATAAATTATTTTGAAAGCATCAAGGACAATTTTTGTGTTTTTTGAATACTTCCCTGTGTTTGTTCCAATCATGATTCTGTGTTTTTTGTTCCTATGTCCCGAAACATAAAGTTTGTTAATAAGACGCTCAACCAAATTCACTTTCAACTGGCCAAATTTCTGGGCATTTCTGCCACTACTCTTAAGAATTAATTTTGGCTGCAGATTTATTACAGGCCTCAGCCCGGGATCTAGAACACTGACTTCTTCTGTTTCATACAAATCAAAAATCTTGAAATTTTTTATTTGTTCAGACATTTTGATCTTCAACTCTCCGGGAAATATTGTAATACCTTCCATCAACAAAAACTAGGTTATCAATTCCATTCTCTTCCCATATTCCAAAATTTCTTATTGACCTTAACTTTATTTGAACACCATTAACAACATACACTTCTCCTCTCTTTTCTAATATTCCTCTTACAAATTCTTCATTACCCTCTTTATAAGTTGTATGCACAGCTAAATTTTTACCAACTGCTGCTTTAAATTTTTCTAATTTTCTAGGCATTTTAATAAGTTGCTACCTCATATTTCTTTAAATTTCTTTTTAATCTGCTTTGTGCTGCCATTTTTCTAATATCTCCTGCTAGTTCTTCAGGAATAGAAGAGAATCTTACCTCTGTTAAATCCAAACTCCTGTCGTAAGTCAGTCGTATTTTTCCGCTAGATCCTAATTCATATTCTTCAGATTTTACCCCCTCCTTCCCTACTCTAGAAACTTTCCTATAATCTAACCTATGAAGAACAAGAGCAGACCCAACTCCTAAAGCGTCAAAACAATCTCCGAACATAACCCTTCCTTCTACTTGTTTACCTTTCATTTTATCTTCTACCCTTCTCTATTTTACCTTGCCACAATAAATGCAATGGCTGGTCATTTACTTTTAGTATTTTAAATCTAACTCCAGGAATATCCCCTTTTGACCTTCCTTGCTTTCCGCCGATTCTTTCAACCATGACCTCATCGTGTTCGTCAATAAATTTCTGCGCTAAATTTCCAGGAATGAAAGCAGTAATCATTTTTCCGTTTTTCTTTAACTGAACTTTGCAACATTTTCTCATCGCTGAGTTCGGCTGTTTTGCTTCTTTTTGTGTCTTGGAAATCACAATTCCCTTCGCCTGATTTGCTCCACCAAGAGGGTCTGATTTAGCATAAAGATTCAGAGTTCTGACTTTATATCCGTGGTCTTTCCATCGGAATTTCCTTCTTTTCCTCATCATTTTCATTGCATTTTTTAGTCCCATGAATTATCTGGCAAGGTTTTATTTATAAATACTCCTAAATGTCTGCTTCTTATTTCAGAAACTTTAGAATTTCAGGTATTTTTTCAACTCCGTCTTCATCTGTAAAATGCCCTTGTTTTTTCTTTATTATTACCTTTGCTCCAAGAAACTTTTTGAATTTTTCTGCCTCATCTAAATGAACATTTGGGTCGTTATCAGAAAATATTGCCAAGAAATTTGTGCAGTGGTCAGAAATTCTGGAAAAATCAATAGAAGTATTTATCCATGGATGCGCAATCGCTAACTCCTCTGAATCTAAATTAATTAAATTAAACCAAGGGGCAACAAAAACACAACCGCCAATTCTTTTATGTTTGTGCAACTTCTCCAGATATCTTAGAATCGTCTGGCATCCGATGCTGTGCCCAACGAAATAAGTTTTTTCATTTAACTCATTAGGATTTATTTTCTGCTCCAAATATTTAACCCACTTCTCTATCTTTGGATTTTCAGTATCGGGCATATCAAAAGCCCCCACTTGAAATTTTTTATTTTCAAGTTCTTTAGTAAGCCATGGGAACCAATGATTATTAGAACTTCCGTCCCAACCATGAATCAAATATACTTTTTTCATTTTAGTTTTTTCCACCTTATCCTTTCCATTTTAGTTGCTTTTCGGATTAAGTGAAGATATTTTTTAACTAATAATTTTTCTATCTTTATAGGTTTAACTTGTTTTGAAGAAACAAACTGAAAACTTTCTTTAGGAATATTATTAAAGGTTTTTGAAGAAAGAGTATAAAGATAAAAATATTTTTGTTTAGGAGCACCCCCATACATCACAGCATCTATTGCAGGAGTTCCATCAAATTTTCCTCTACTAATACTTCCTCCTTTAATTCCTGGAGATTTTAAAATTCCCATTGCAATTGCCTCATTTATATAACTTGAAGCATAAATTCCCATTTGAGAATTATTCACATCTTTACGAAGATCTTTAGCTTTTTTCGGAATTAATTTTCCATTGATCTTTTGTGCACTTCCATGATAAACAAACTTTGGTTTCATTTTATTGTAATTTTCACCCATTAATTTAAAGTGGAGGGCCGACACTTTGACTTTACTATTTCTATCATTTTGTATTTGAAGGCAAAGTGGAGGGTGGGACTCGAACCCACGAATATCCGGGTTGCAGCCGAATGCAGTAGCCACTGTGCCACCTCCACATAATTATTGATAAAATAAATCTTATTTAAAAGTATTTACAAAAGAATAAATTTAAGCAGCTTTTTTCTCTAATATACCAAAATCACATCTTCCGCCACGCGAATTATAAACACCCACAATACCATTTTGAAAAACAGAAATCCCTTCTTCCCTTATCTCTCTGTCCCCAAAAGGCACATTTTGTTTCTTTAAATATCCAAAAAAACCATCCAATTGTTTCTGAAATTCTTTCACACTTCCAAAGGTTGTTCCAACACACTTTTCTAAAAACTGGTATGCTGCCGGAAGCTCTGGAATTTGATGATTTTCTATGAACCCAGAAGGTAAATCTTCCCTAAATCTAAAAACATATTTTTCCATATAAAATTGAATTAGTTTCTATTTAAAAAGATTATTGTGGTAACGCCCGAGACAGGATTTGAACCTGCGACCCTCTGCTTTCCTCTTCCGACGTCTTTCCAAGAAAGCGTCGCGGGAAGTTTCCTTACTTCACTTAGAAGGCAGATGCTCTATCCAGGCTGAGCTACCCGGGCTTATAAAACTGAAGAAAAAATTATATTTAAAATGTTTGTGTTATTACCCTGTCTTAAAAGGGTTCACTTTTTATCTTTATTTTTTTCCAGAATATATTTTCTCCAAACAGATAAAAATTTAGAGTTCCTTCTTATTTGATTAATGGTGCCTTCACCGACAATTTTTCCGTCATCAAACATGTAAATATAATCAAATTTATCCAAAAGATGCAATCTGTGAATAGATGAAATTATTGTTTTATTCTTGAATTCTGAGAATAATCTTTCATGAATCTTAGATTCATTGAGAGTGTCCACACTACTAGTAGGTTCATCCATAAGAACAATCTCACTATTTCTCGCCGCAAGCAAACCTCTGGCAAGAGCTAATCGTTGTTTTTCTCCACCAGATAATGAAACCCCTTTCTCAAGAACATTGGTATTCAACCCATTATCCAATCTCTCAAGAACTTTCCCAAATTGAGCCATATCTATTGCTTTATCTAAGTCCTCTTTACTTGTCCTTACTCCCATTGTGATGTTGTATCCAATAGTATTGTTAAATATCTCGGGATCTTGGGGAATGAGGGTTACATGATGTTTCAATCTAGCAAAGCCATGATCTATTTTTTTCCCATTACAATAAACTTCGCCTTTTCTAGTGTAATACAACCCCCTAATTATAGAAAGAAGTGTGCTCTTTCCACTACCACTTTCTCCAATCAAAGCAATTTTTTGCCCTTTTCTAATTCTTAAACTTATATTTTCTAAATGTCTCTTTTTCCCTTCTTTTTCATAGGAAAATTCAAGATTCTTTATTTCAATTTCATTCCATTCATTAGGCAGATTCACTTTAACTTCCTCTTCAACCTCTTTAAACGCCTCATCAATAGATCTTGCCCCAGAGATTGTCGCACTGGTTCTTACAACATCACCATAAATTTGCGCAAAAGAAAAGAAAGTATCGCCCACTTTTTTTAAATATCCATATAGTATGTAAAGGGTTCCAATTAGTATTATTCCCGTCGTATTATAATCTGTATAGGCCTTGTAACATAAAACCAAAACAATCATGAGTGACAATGCGATGCTTGCAAAACCCCACTTAAATTCATTCAACCATATCGCCCTCTTTTCAGTGTTATAACTTACTAAAACTTTATCATTTACCTCCTGTGAAACAGTTCCTTTTAATCTCAAAGTTATTATTGTGTAAATATTGCTTATATAATCAAAGACAACTGCAGAAAGTTTATTGCTATACTTGTTGATTTCCTTATAAGATTCTATAAGTTTTTTATCCAGAGTCATTATTATAAATAAAACCATGGACGAGAAAACAAATGCAAATGCTGCTATAATTGGGTCTACAAAAAATAAGATAAATAAAGAACCAAAAATATTCAATATTGTATAAACTATACTAAATAGCACATGTTGTGAAAAACTCTTCAAACTTTCATCAGCCCGATTGATTTTACTTATGGTATCTCCAGAATGATTATCCTTATGCCATGAAATAGGCAGTTCTAAAACCCTTTTTATTTTTGTGTTAACATAATTTTTATGGACAAAAAAACCAGTTCTCTGTTCTAAAATTCTCCCAGTTCCATGGAATACCCAAAAACCAATCTCAATAAATAAAAGCAAAGATATCAAAAATAATAACTTTCTTAAGTCAGCTTGCGAGGTAATACTTTCCTGTATTGTGTTAAAAATTAAACCTATAACAAGAGGATTCATTAATTCTACAACTCCTGCAATCGTAAATAAGGAGATGTATAAAATAAAAACTCTCTTTCGTTCTTCTAAGTAAGTCCACTCTTCCTTTAAAACATTCCAAAAAACATTTACTTTTCCTTCACTTTCTTCCATAGAAATATTTTAGCATTCATATTTTATAAAATAATCTTATAGAACTTTTCTCCAGTCAGGACTTCTTCCGGAGTTTTCACGAAGTAAAACTACGCTTTTCTTGGATTCAAACCGCTCTTCTCAAAAGGTTAGCATTTGTTACAACAGTTATTGAGGACAAAGCCATTGCTATTTCTGCAACTACAGGATGAAGCAATCCTGCAATCGCTACAGGAATAGCAATCACATTATATGCAAAAGCCCAGAACAAGTTCTGCTCTATTTTTCTAAAAGTGGCCTTGCTTAGTTTTATTGCATCAACCACGCCAGTTAATGATCCCTTTACAAGAACAATATCGCCTGATTCAATTGCAATATCGGTTCCGGTCCCCATTGCTATTCCAACATTGCTTTGTTTCAATGCCGGAGCATCATTTATTCCATCACCGACAAAAGCAACCATTCCTGTTTTTTGCAACTCCTCAATTTTTCTTGCCTTGTCCTCAGGAAGGACATTGGCTATTACTTCTTTTATTCCAACTTCATTTGCAATTGTTCTTGCAGTTCTTTCATTGTCCCCGGTAATCATAATTGTCCTATATCCTTCTCTATTCAAAAAGACAATTGCACTTACAGAATCTTCTTTTACTGCATCAGCAACGCCAATTACACCCATCACTTTCTTATCAGAAGACACAATTACTGTGCTATATCCGAAACTTTCATATTTTTCTATTGTCTTTTCAAAATCTTCTAATTTTATTTTGTTTTCTTTCATTAATTTTGCATTTCCAACAAAAAACTTATTTTTTCCAATGTCTCCTTCCAGCCCCTTCCCCCTTAACACTTTAAAATTTTTAACTTCCCTGAATCTTCTTAATTTTGCCTTGTCAACAATGGCCTTTGCAATTGAATGCTCGCTCAATCTTTCAAGGGAGGCAGCAATTTCAAGCAGATAATTTTCTTTGACATCAGAATAAATTGCCTTTACTACTGGCATTCCTTTTGTTATTGTTCCTGTCTTGTCAAATACAATTATTTTAATTTCCTTCATTGTCTGTATCGCTTCGCCTTTTCTTATCAAAACACCTTTTTTCGCCCCAATTCCCGAGCCAACCATTAATGCAGTTGGAGTAGCCAATCCAAGAGCGCAAGGACAAGCAATTACAAGAACTGCCACACTGACAGCGATGGCACGGCTCAAGTCCTGTGTAAAATAAAACCATCCAGAAAATGTCAATAGAGAAATAACTAAAATTGAAGGGACGAATATATTTGTAATTTTGTCTGCAAGTTTTTGAATGGGAATTTTTGTTCCTTGTGCATCTTCAACCAAATTAATAATGTGTGATAAAAATGTGTCCTTGCCAAGCTTGGTCACTTTAATATACAAAATTCCATCTTGATTTATTGTCGCTCCAATAACATTATCTTTTATTTTCTTTTCAACAGGCAAACTCTCTCCAGTAATCATGCTTTCATTGACGCTGCTAAAACCCTTTACGACAATGCCGTCTGTGGGAATTTTCTCTCCAGGCTTGACAATCATAATATCTTCTATTTTCAACTCAGAAATCGATACTTCCATTTCTTTGTTATTTCTTAATATTCTTGCATTCTTTGCTCCAAGTTCCATCAATTTCTTTATCTCTTGCGAAGCCCTCCCTCTTGCAATTGCCTCAACATATTTCCCAGTTAAAAAAAAGGACATAATCATCGCTGAAACACCAGAATAATCATCAATAATCCCAAAAAAACTGAAAACTCCTGTTAAATAAGCAATCACTGTTCCCAAAGCAATCAAGGAATCCATATTAAAATAAAAAGTATAAAATCCCTTCAATCCTCCTTTTATTATGTCAAACCCAAAAACAAAAACTACTGGAAAAGCCAAAAACAATAGAGAAATAACAAAGTATTCTTCAGGAATCAGCATTACGCCAAAAATTCTCTCAGACAGCATAATTACAGCTATTGGGATTGTAAAAAGCCAGGCAAGAATCACTTTTCTAAACCAAGATTTTATTTCTAAATCTTCCACTGGCTCATCATGATGGTGTGTGTCCATTTCTTGTTCTTGATTGTGCATTGAATGTTTCATTTTATTCTTTCTCAATTCCAACTAATTTATATCCTACTTTCTCAACTGCTTTTTTTAACTCTTCATCAGAGATGGACTTTTCTGCTTCAACAAATCCCTTTTTTGTCATCAAACTTACATTTGCTTCCTTAATTTCAGGAATTTTTTTCAAACTTCTCTCTATGTTTGAAGCGCAAGAAGCGCAATGCATTCCTTCAATCTTTAATTTTATTTTCATTTTCATTTTATCTCTTTGGACTTTGTACCTGCTGGAACAGCCATATTATTAGTAATATCAAAGTTACTAAAACCAAAATTCCGAAAACCCATCCAAAAAACATCATGCCACTTCCGTAACTACCATACATCATTCCCATCATTCCATTAAAACTATCTATTGAACCAAAACCCACCATTCCAAACCAACTTAATAAAATCAACAATATGATTATTCCAAAAAACCATATAAGCAAATTATTGTTGTTTTTCATTTTCAGAAATTTTTTTCATTTTGCGCAGAATGTGAATGCAATATTGCGACATATGCTTATCAATTAGTTTCATTATGGGTTTTATTGTTTCATTGTTCAATGCATAATATCTGTATCTTCCCTCAACACTGACCTTTACAAAACCATGATGTTTCAGTCGGACCAAATCATGTGAAACAGATGTCTGGTCCATTTCCAATTCATCCGTCATTTCCGAGACATTCTTTTTCCCGCTCCTTAACAGATTTATTATTTTCAATCTTGAGACAGAAACCAAAGTGCCGAAAAACAGCTTGTAAGCTCCGTAGATTTCGTCTTCAGAAAATCCCTCTTTGCACATGTGTTTTAATATGGTATTATTTATCATATGATAATATAATACATATAACCTATTTAAATCTTTCTTTTGTTAAAATGTATAAACTAATTAATAAGATTACAATAACTAAAATTTGTATTTCAATGCCTTCAAAAGGAAGTGAAGCAAAACTAAAACCTATTCCAGCGAATCCTAATAACAATGGAAAAATCCCTGTAACACACAAAGGACAAACTCCCACAATTAACCCTCCTACTGCTCCAACACCAGCAATTCCAGTGCCCTTGCATTTTTTTCTTTCTTTATATTTCATATAAATCACCAAAGTGTTAAGAGCAACCAAAAAGCCAATAGCTAAAGTCAATATAAAAGAAAGAGTAAGCTTCAACCAATTAACAGTGCTGGCATAAATGACAATCAAGGGAATTGTTTCATAGAAACCGCTAATTAAAATATTTAAAACAAGATAAAAAATAAAAACTCCAAAAAACCAATACACATAGGGCTTCCTAAATATTTTATTCATTTTATTTAACATTAAGTTTTCCGTAACCCATTCCCATCGTGCAGGAAAAAGTGTATGTTCCCTTAGAGAGTGCAGGCAATTCCAAAATGTCTTCAGGGGTCTGCAAGTATTTTGAATATCTTTTGCCTTCAGCATTGACTACCACTGATCGCAGACAACCAACAACTGATTTATCTGCGCTGAGTGCAATAGGCCTTCCCGCTTGGGCAGTTGCATCTTTGTAATTAAATCCTTCTTTGCTTAGAACTACTTTCTGAATTTCTCCATTTATGAATTGTCCGGCATTTGGCACAGAATTACTTGTGACCCTATCCTTACCGCTTAAAAAAACAAAACCTCCGATTGTCAAAATCATTGCTAGAACAACAAAAAATATTGTTGTGTTTTTCATTTTACCCAAAAACTCCACTTCTCGGTCCGAGCACCATTATCCAGGTGGTTAAGGTGATTAGTAAAAAAGTTATGACAAATGTCCAAAAGTAGTCTTCCTTGTTTGTTCTTTCTTCAAGTTTCATTTCTTTATATATCATATAGTTCAAAGTAAATAAAATTACCGCCGAAATTGTGGACACTACAACCATAGATGCAATTAAATGATCATTGAACAACATAAATGCAGTCATTGCTCCCATCAGTCCGCCCATGAACCCGGCCATCATGCCTTCCATTATTCCCATTACCCCGCAGCACTTTCCATTCCATATTCCAAATGCCATCCCAAGAGTCACGCCAAACATGCTACCAACGAACATCCCGTTTGTTGATGCAACCAGAAATCCAGGAAGAAACCCTGCTATCATGCCGGTAGTCATTCCAATCATCATTCCAGACATGCACGGAAATTCTTTATAAGCCCTAATCTGTCTAACCGCCGGAATAATAAATCCATAACCCAACGCGGCAAAAAAAAGAAAATATCCATAATTTGACATAAATCCCTCTATAAACCTAAATCTCAGAAGATACAAAACTCCAAGAACTAAAAAAGACGTGAGAAGCGAATAAAATACTGTCTTTATAAGCTCCGCTTCAACTCTGATTCCACCTTTCAATTCTTTTCTGAATTCTTTAAATGACATAGCTATACCACATAGAAAAGTCACTATAAAAGCGCTTTTGTGAAACTAGTTTCAATAACAAAAACTTCTTAAATAATAAATTTCTGGTGTTATTATGGAAAATAAAAATGTAGGTTATTTAATTTTGGGAATTTCTGCTTTAATTATATTCATAATATTTTTATTCAGTAATGCAATGAAAGAGATTATAAGTCAAGCATGCCCATTAGTGGAGTTAGAACATGGAATTGGTGTTTGTCCTGCATACGGAACTATAAATCAGCAAACCTATCTTTCTTTTGGAATTGTTGGTTTGCTTATAATAGTCGGGTTATTCTTAGTTTTCTCTAAGCCAAATGAAAAAATCATAATTAAAGAGGAAGGAATGAAGAAAATCAAAATTGACATCTCTGATCTTAAGAGCGAAGAAAAACAGGTCTTTGAAATAATCCAGAAAAACAAAGCAATATTTCAGGCAGATCTTATTGAAAAAACAGGTCTTGGAAAGGCAAAAATAACAAGAATCATTGATCGTCTGGAAGGAAAAGGACTCGTGGAAAGAAAAAGACGCGGCATGACTAATGTAGTAGTATTGAAAGAATAGTTTTTATTTTTCTTCCAGCCACGCTTTCTTAACAGCTTCGGCAATAGCCGGAACAACACTTTTATCCAAAGGAGATGGGAGAATTTTATCTTCCTTTGCAATAACGAGATTTGCAAGTGCTTCTGCTGCAGCAACTTTCATTTTTGTGGTAATTTTTTTAGCTCTTACATCCAAAGCACCACGGAAAATTCCTGGAAAAGCAAGAACATTGTTTATTTGATTTGGAAAATCAGATCTCCCTGTTGCAACAATTCTAGCCCCTGCTTTTTTTGCTTCATCAGGCATTATTTCAGGGGTGGGATTCGCCATAGCAAAAACAATTGCATCATGATTCATTTTCTTTATGTCATTAGAATTAAGGAGATTTCCCTTGCTTACTCCGATAAAAACATCAGCATTTTCCAACGCTTTTCTTAAATCGCCTTCAACTAAATTCTTATTTGTTATTTCTGCAACTTCTTTTTTTGCAGAATTTAAATTATTTCTTCCTTTGTGAATTATTCCCTGAGTGTCACAAACTAAAATATTTTTGAATCCGTAATGAAAAAGTAATTTTGTAATTGCTGTTCCGGCAGCTCCTGCACCATTAACCACTATTTTTGCATCTTTTTTCTTTTTTACAACATTAAATGAATTTATCAATGCAGCTAAAACAACAACAGATGTTCCATGTTGGTCGTCATGCATTACCGGAATTCCCAAATCCTGAAGTGAGCTTTCAATTTCAAAGCATTCTGGCGCTTTAAAGTCCTCAAGATTTATTCCTCCAAAAACAACAGAAATATTTTTTATTGTCTCTATTGTTTTCTTAACATTTTGCTCTTTCAAGCATATTGGAAAAGCGTCTATGTTCGCAAATTCTTTGAATAAAACCGCTTTTCCCTCCATCACAGGAAGAGATGATTCTGCACCAATATTTCCCAAGCCGAGAACAGAACTTCCATCAGAAATTACTGCGACGGAATTTCCTTTTATTGTGTAATCATAAATTTTTTCTTTGTTCTCGCTTATTTTTATACAGGGTTCAGCAACTCCGGGAGTGTAAAGCAAAGAGAGGTCTTCTTTTGAAGAAATTCCGTGTTTTGATTTAATTTCAAATTTTCCTTTAAGTTTTTCATGCAATTTCAAGGAATCTTCTTTTATGTCCATCTTCAACAAAACTAAAACCAGTTTAAAAGTTTATACATCCACAATATCAAAATCCTTCACCATATGGGAATTTTTGAAAACCTTCTTTGCATCTTCCAGTAATTTCAGCAAATCATTCTTGTATCTATCGCTAATATGCGTCAATAAAAGTTTTTTTGAATTTGATTTTTTTGCAATCTCTCCTGCTTGTTTCGCAGTTAAATGCTTTTTCTCCATCGCCTCTTTTTCTAATTCAGAATGAAAGGTTGATTCACAAATAAGCAAATCAGAATTTTTTACAAAAGGGGCTATTTTATTGTTTATTGAGGTGTCAAGAACAAAAGATATTTTCAGCCCTTTGTCTTCATATGTCAAGTCCTCGTATTTGTATTTCTTTCCGCCATGAATAACATCTTTTCCTAAAGTCAATTGTTTTAACAAAGGACCATGTGGAAGTTTTGATTTTTTTAGTTTACCTTTGTCAATTCTCAGCTTTCCTTTTTTTACAAAAGAATATGCATTGCAGGGAATTCCGTGAGTCATCTCTTTTGATTCTAAAATAAATTCATCATTTTCAAAGAATTTTCCAGAAACTTCACTTATTGATATTTTGTAATTTAATTGAAACGGAAACGCATCTAACATTTGGCTTATGTGTTTCTTAATGCCTTTGGGCCCGTAAATAAAAAGGTTTTTCTTCTGATTTCCTAGAGAAAGGGTTTGCAATAGTCCTGGAAGTCCTAAGACATGATCTCCATGCCAGTGAGTCAATAAAATTCTAGTTATCTTTGACATACTTATTTTCGCAATTTTGAATTGCCTCTGAATTCCTTCTCCACAATCAATGAGTATATTTTCTCCCTTGTAAGTTAGGAGTATACCTGTATGATTTCTTTCAGGAGTTGGAATTGAATAAGAAGTTCCCAAAAAAGTTACTTTTATCATGCCATAGAAAAGAAAATATAATTAATAAAAGTAACTAAAGGTTTTTATTTTCTGAGCAGTTATTTGGTTGAAGAAAAGGATGCCGGTGAAATAAAAATTATTGTGTCTCCTCTAAGAAAAGTTAATCCAATATTTCTTTTCACTTCATTGTTTTGCATTTCTTTTGTATTATCCAAAACAATGTTTATGTGGATATCAAATGCCAGCAATGTTCCAACGAATTGTTTGTCTCCCTTCAAATGAACCAAGACCTCTTTGTTTTTTGAATTATTCAGCAAATCTAAAGGCCTTTCAATTCCGTTAACCATATTTTAAACTTGTATAAATTGTTTATAAACATTTCCGTGGGAAATTTTATTATGCCAAATCTAAATATTTTGGGAGTGGGCGGGAGAGATGAAGATAACATCTTTAATTTATATAATATTCAAACAGAAACTTATTTAAATTAAATTAGAGATTTTTTCAAATGAAAACGGGAAGAAAAATCTCTGGTGGGAGGTATATTAAAGCGAGAAAGAAAAAGTTAAATGAAATTCCAGGGCAGAAAAGAATAATAAAAATAGGGGATGAAAAAAGAAAGACAAAAAGAACAAGAGGCGGAAAGAAAAAGGTATTTTTCCTAAAAGTCAAGTTTGTAAATGTTCAAACAAATAAAGGCGCTAAAAAAGCTGAAATAAAAAAGGTTCTTGAAACTCCTTCAAACAGATTCCTAGCAAGACAAAACGTTCTGACAAAAGGAGCCATAGTTGAAACAGATATTGGAAAAGTTAGGATTACAAATCGCCCAAGTCAGGAAGGAGTTATTAATGGAATTCTTGTTGAGTGATTTTATTGATGAAAAGTAGTAATTTTCTTTAATTTTGAGGTGTAGAAAGCTTTATAAATAGAAATCTTTTATAAACTTTACTATTATTTTAAAATGTCTAATTTTATAAAAAAATGCCCTGAATGTGGAAGTGTTAACCTTACTTACGACCCTAACCTAGGCGAGATTATATGCAACAACTGCGGGCTTGTTATAGAGGAAAAAATGGTTGATACAGGAATTGATATGTCAAGCAAATTTGACAAGACAGAAAAGAAAGGGCGTGGCGGAGCGCCAATAAGCATGCAGAAATTTGACCAAGGCCTGACAACAAACGTCGGAGAAATCTCAGATATTTACAAACTTGATTCAGGACAGACAAGGAAATTCTTAAGATTGAAAAAATGGCAGGAGCGTGTAAGCACGAGCATTGAAAGGAACTTGCGTCTCGCTATGGCTGAACTTCGCCTTGTGTCATTCTACCTGAATCTTCCAAGCGTTGTAAGAGAAGAGGCAACAAGGATTTACAGATATGTTCTCCAAAGAGGAATGGTTCGTGGGCGTTCAATGGAATCGGTAATAGCGGCATGTTTGTATATTGCTTGTCGTTCTTACAACATACCAAGAACTCTTGACGAAATGGCAACTGCGTCCGACGTTGAAAGAAAAGAAATCGGAAGAACATACAGATTTATCATAAGAAAACTCGGAATAAAAATAAAGCAAAGCTCTCCCAAGGACTATGTCTCAAGATTTTCTTCTGTTTTGAAATTAAGCCCTAAGACGCAGAATGACGCCTTGAAAATTTTAAAGAAAGCGGAAGATGTTGAATTAACTTCAGGAAGAGGTCCTGCGGGAATTTCAGCAGCTGCATTGTATGTCGCTGCTTTGATAAACGACGAAAAGAAAACGCAAAGAGAAGTCGCAGATATAGCCGGAATAACAGAAGTCACAATCAGAAATCGTTACAAGGAATTGATAGAAAAGCTTGACTTGGAAGAAAAAATAAAAATAAAAGAAAAAGAGCTGAAAGTAAGCCAATAAGAATTCTTTTAAACTTAATTTAGTAATTTAATTCTAAGCGGAGTTGCCGGAGCGGTCAAACGGGCTGGATTTAGGCTCCAGTGGCTTAGTGCCTGCGAAGGTTCGAATCCTTTACTCCGCATCACAATGTTGAAAACATTGTCGGATTCGATGAAATAGTTTAAACGAAAAGGAAGTTAGAAAGAAAACTTTGGTTTCTTTCATTCGGATCCTTTACTCCGCATTCATGCTATTGAACAAAGTGAAATAGCATTGGATTCGTTAAATCGGTTTAAACGAAAAATTTAAATTTTCAAAGGTTCTTCTCATATTCTAAAATGTCAGAAATATATTGCAAAGTTGATTGAGGCACATACTTACAATTTACCCATTTATCATCTTTACAATTATCTTGAACATTTCCTCTGCCCCAATTATAAGCAGCAAGAGTTATTTTTTTTAAATCATCTCCAGAATTCCCTTCTGATTCATAATGATCTTGTAGAATTTTATAATAAGCAGTTCCTGTATGGATATTTTTGTTTGCATCAAATAAATCAGTTATATCTTCTTTATTGATTCTAGATATTTCAGCATCACTAAAAATAGTGCCACTTTTCCCATATCTTTTTATTACATCCTCAACGGCGTCTGCTGAAACTTGCATTAAACCATAACTATCAATATTTCGTGCGTCTGGTTTAGCTGATGATTCTTGTATAATTATTGCTTTAATCAAATTAGGTGGAATTTCGTAAAGTGCTGATGTTTGGCTGATAATATTATTATAAGTTTCTAGATTTTTTATCTCCTGATTTGGGGTTCCATAAATTCCTGTAATTATTCTGTTAGCCCTGGCAGATGGTTGAAGCAAACTCGGTCCAGTAGTAGTTTGTCCATAAACTCCTTCCACAGGTATTGTTTCAAGTTTTATTTCTTCTGTTGTTTCTGTTTTTAATAAGCCCCCTTCTTTGTTATAACAATAAATTTTTGCATAATAAATCCCGTCCTTTTCAAAACCACGTGCTGCCCGAGAAGGGAAATTTGGGTCAGTTAAATCAATATCTATCTTTGGTAATTTATTTGTATCAATAGATATTTTTGGTATTATCATGCTATCGGGAACAATAAGATCAAGAATGTTGCCACCATTCTTTTTCCATATTTCATATTTTATTGAACTGCAAGTTGCTGAAGAAGAGATAACTAAGTTTAATTTATTTCCATCTTGTGCTAAAGCACCTGTAACTTCTGTTATCCCTGTCGCTGTCGGTATCTCTTCAGCAGTCGTCGTCGGAGTAGCAGTCGTCGGAGCAGGAAGTTTCTCTTTGATTGCCTTCGCGAGATTTTCATATGCAACACCCCTTATGAAAAGAAGCTGTGCTTTCTGGAGATTGAAAGTCACTTTGCTTATTAAGTCATTAGTTATTCTAAATATTTTTTCTTGATTGCTTAAAGTCCTGAATTTCTCTATGTCTTCTGTTTTAATTTCTGTTAAAATATTAGGATTGTTCTTCGTGACATCGTTAAGAGTTTGATTTTCCAAATCAACTGCCTTTATTGCATCCTTCACGCTTTTTGTATCAAGATAGCAATTCAATTTTCCTGTTTTTCCGTCGCAGGTTCCTACTTTCTGCCATCTTCCTCCGGGCGTGTTGGCAGCAGCATCAGTTGCTTTTCCAGGATTTTCAGTAGAGCAGATTCTAACTATTTGATAATTGTATAATTCAGGGCTTATGACATTTTGAACTCCTGCTTGAAGATTTGGATTAATCAAACTGTAAGCGCTTGCTGTTCCTGAAACGCACGACGCTTCTGAATTAATGTTTGTCTGGCTTGCCTGCTCTTGCAGATATTTATCAGTCAAATAATTCAAGGCAAAATCAGTTGTGACTTTCTGGAAACCGCATTCTTCCTGGCTATTTACTCTTATGCAGAGTTCTTTGTATCCTGTAGGTGCTGTAAAGTCCTTTGTTTCCGACGCGTAATCACCTAATCCGACAAATCCTGTTGCAACAGTGTAAGTCGGATTTGTCTGATAAAATGACGTGCCTACGGGCGACTTAAGATAAACGCTGTAATAAGCGCCTTCATTTTCCCCTGCAAAAATGTGATAAAACACTTTGTATTGCGAAATAGGTGGAACAGTTGCAGTTGTGAATGAATTCTCACTAAAGTAAGCGGTGAACTGGGGAGGCGACGCTGGCTTCAACAAAGAATCAAATCCTAATTTTGATGGATATTGCGCTGAAACAAAACTCTTGCAGAAAGCACCTCCAATACTTCCAATTGCCTGCGTTTTGAATGTTTTAAATGAATCCGCACCATAATAATTTGTTATGTAGTTCAGCGAGTCCTGTGCATTTTGCCAAGCACTCTGCACATTAAGATATTCTCCTCCTCCACGAGTTCCTTGATTTTGTCCTGTCAAGAATTCAAATGCTTTTGGAATCAAGACCTGAGACAATGGCTGCGCTTGGTTCCAGAAGAAATCGCATAAATAAATGCTGTGAATCTCATCGCATATTCCAATTGTTCTTCCTGTCTTTAAATTCTCTTGCAAACAATCTCTGTAATTTTTCTGAAGAGATACATAATTGTCAAGTCCTGCTTTTATTCCTGACAAGCATACAGGAACATAAATGTTTTCTTTTGCATTTGGCAAACACAGAAGAGTGCTTCCGACAATTCCTGACTGTATGACGTTGCTTACGTGATAAGTTCCGCCGAGATTGCATCTGCTTGAAGGACAAACAACAGGATCACAAGCGTTGAAAAGCAAATTGCAATCACTAGGACTCATGAAATCCTGGCACTTAACTTCAGGCAAATCAACAGCAGGAGAACCAACAGGAATCATTTCACCAAGTATTCGTATTCTTCCGCTAAGCCCTGCTCTATATTGGCGGGATGCATCTGCAACTGCTTGAATTCCTTTGCTAACTAATTTGTTTGTTTCACTTTGTGTTAATCCGGGGAATTCTCCGTATAAATTTCCAGTCGCAGGACTGAATGCTCTGCAAGTATCGTCGTTAATTCCTGAATTAAACTCAGGTTTTCCGTTAGTGCCAACATTGCAAAGATAGAAATTTTCAACTCTTCCTGATTCATCGTAGGTTCTTATGTTTCCAAATCCCTGAATTGTCTGCCTCATTGCAACATACCAACCATCTTTTGTGTTGAACGGCACTAAAGCAGGGCGTCCTTTGTATGGCTCTGTTTCAAAATATTTCACCTCGGGCTTGAGGAAAGGATTGTGATAAGAATTCTCGTCGTATTTGTTGAATTTTGAAAATCTAGAATTTATTTCTCTTTTTTTACTTTCATCAATTACTTTGATTCCATTTGCATCATAAATATCTTTTATAGTGTAAGTATTTCTAGATGCTTCATTTAACCCAAGAAGATATTTTTCATTGTTGTAAACAATTGCCTGGACAGGAGTATTTTGTGGAATCTCTTGATATTGAGAAGTTGTTTTTCCTCCGCCGTAAATTCCCTGAATTGATTTCTCACCACCATAAACATTTACAGTCATGTCTGCAAAAGAGCTCCCTGGTTTGTTCAATTCTTCAATAAAAGAATTGTATTCAGCATAACCCTTAACATTTTCATTTATGTCTGAAATTATTGTAAATTTCTCATATGCAGCAGCATTCTTCGCTGTTTGGCTTGAACTTGAAGAAATTATGCTATTTAATCTTTGAATATCTCTTGCCTGCGTCAAACTCACTCTTTCGCATTTTCCTGTCTTAGCATCTTTTCCGAATGCGCTAAGCAGATTTTTGTCTGTAGTTAATTTTTTCGCATTGAATCCCTGAAGTCCATTGCTAATTTCCTCATTTTCATCTGGTTTAAGTTCAGTCAATACATCACATAAATTTTCTTCTGTTACGGGATTTTTATTTTGTTCTTCTATAATCTTGTAAACAGAATCAACATCTTTTTCAATATCGCTGTTGTGCTTAAGCAGACATGCGTCTATTGATTCCTTCGTGCTTATGATTTCCTTTGAACAAACATCCATCCATCCTCCATTTCCCCTCATGACTTCCTGCCTTGCTATTGACTTGCCGTCTAAGTTTTCAAAGAAATTTTTAGCTGTTAAAGCTGTGCCAGTAAGAAGGCAGGCAGCATTGAATCCTTTAGCAACATTTCCAACATTTTCAGACAAACCCTGCCATTTGGAAATTGAAGAATTAAGATTTGTTATTTTCTCCTGTATTTTTTCAGGTGACAGCTGGATTGCTCTTTTATCAATTCCAATATTAAAACTGAAATTCGCCTGTGTTCCTGCGTTCTGAATATTTGGTATCAAAGAAACTCTCGCCTGTTTTTTCAAATTTATTTTTGATAATGAAACTAAATAGTTACTTCTAAACGCATTTGATGTCCCCAATGCAATTCTTTGGTTCGTTCCAGAATAGCCGTTCAAATTGTAATTAATCACTGAATAATTTTCATCAAGAGAAACAAGTTGTATGTAATCGCGCGATTGTTCCTTTTTTACATTAGGGCTTATATTTGGTTCACTCGTCAAGTAGATTTCTCCCTGTCTAAGATCCAAATCAAATAAATCTTTTATGACTTCTTTTTGCTCAGTAAGAGGTTGTTTTCCTTCATTGAAAGGGCATCCCTTACCAACTATGTCTTTATCATCCTGAGAAACATCCATCCAGCATGTCTTTTCAAAAGACCACTGCCAATTTTTGCCATTATATTTTAGATAAATATTGCTTGCAATATTTAAGATATTTTTAGATTCATAAGAATACAGGGTACCTTTTCCCTCTCCTAAGAAAACAATTTGATTCTTTGTTAGAATATAAGGATTTGTTTTTCCAGATGAATCCCTGACAAAAAATTCTGCGCTGTATTCATCCAAAGATGGCTCGTAAATTCCATCAATTGAAATTTTCTTCAGGTTTCCATTGATGAAAACACTTTGGCTTGCCAGTTCTGAATTTGAAAAAACTATTTTGTCATCACATATATCAGGAATGTTATTTGATTTGGGATATTTCTGCCTGAATTCCTCACAGAAATCATTTGCTGTTTTTTTCTGATTGAAATCATTTGCAAGATTTATTGCTTGAACAAATGCTTGCTCGCCAAGCGTTGGCTCCAGGTCACTCTGCCTTTCATTCGCAAACTTGTCAATTATTTGTCTGTAATCTTTAGTGGCATTTTCATAATGCCCCTTAAGTTGTAAATTATTTATTCCTGCAAAAACACTTTCATCATTTTGTGGTGTTGCAAACCCAAGAATCTTTATATCTTTTCCAGCCAAGGTTTTTTGCTCATTATATTGAACTAACTGATAACTTTTTCCTTCTATAAGGATTCTTAAACCTGCTTCAATATCAGACAAGACCCCTGTAAAAGAGTTAGCTATAATTTCTCCTAAATCCCCTGCAATATTGCCCCCTATTTTTGTTGCGCTGTATCTTTTAACAGCACTACCCATTGAACTTAATTCAGATTCACTTAATTTTTCTTTTTGGGTCGGCATTTCAAGAAGTATTGTAAAAATATCCTCATCTCTTCCTGAATTTGTTTCTGAAATCAGTCCTTGCTTCAAAGAACCAGTTCCAGCATAAGCGAGATAAACTGCTTTGTTGTCTGGAGAATTATACAATCTGTCACCGACATTTACTTCTTTTGTTTCACCACTAATCTCAACTCTTACTTTTGGATTTATTGCTAAGTTAAATCTTTTGATTCCGTCGTCTGTTGTGCACACAATTTGGGTCTTTTTGTTTATTCCTTGCTTAACAATTGTTCCAACTGTGCAGGCATTGTTAAGGAACTTTCCTCTTTGCGGGACTTCAACAATATCTCCGTTAACATTTAACTTTACTCTTGTATCAGGAATTTCTAAAGCATCCAGTCGTAATTTCAATCCAGCGTTGCAGTAAAATCCAGGAAGATAAACATTTCCTGATGTCTGTCCTCTTTGCAATGAAAATGTTGACAATCTTGTGTTTTTGTCAGAATAAACAGAAATGACAGCCGCGCCGCCGGAGTCCGAGGAAATATCTTCTGCCCTCAAATAACCTTTGCCGTTCCAGAATCCATATTGAACATATTTTTCATCCCAGTCATCATCACTCAAAAAAGGAAGATAAAGGTTCGCTCCCCCGACGCCAAAAGCATTTTCTATATTATATTTTATATTTGCAGTCAAATTTCCCCTCACAAATTCAGGCATCGCTGATTCATTTGGGTGTTGTTTCAAGACAATCACAGCGTAGCCGATATTTTGCAAAGTAGGAGAATTAAGAAGCGTTGTTCTTGACGGCTTGACAGCGGCATTTGCAGGGTGGAATCCAACTCCTGAAATTTCTTTTGGATATTCGCCGCTGAAGGAAATAAAATCAATGCCATTCACTTTTATTAGAGGATTTATCTGAGTCGCTGTTAATTGACAAAAAACAGGGACATTTTGTTCTTCAAGAAGGTCGCTTCTTACAACAGCAGGAGAGCATGAAAAAGGGAGTATCTGGACAATGAAATCCTGTCCTGCTTTGCATTGTTCTGGATTAAAACCAAAAGCGCTTATCCCTTGTTTATTCAAATAACTGAATGAATCAGCGCCAGGATTTGTTATTTGCGGATTTGAAATTGAAAAGCTAGAAACAAGTGAGAAGGCACTTGAAAATACCATGATGAAAATCATTCCAAAGAGAACCGCATTGTTTTTCTTATTAATCATTATGAAATTTTCCTGAAATTTTATTATACAAAATGTTTTTCATTTTAGTTTTTAACCAAATCCTATAACCAAACCCTTTTTTTCAAAAAGCAGATAATTATTGTTCAGCTGCTCTATTGAATTAGGCGTTGGCAATTTATTTGCATTTATGCTGATTGTTTTGTGATTGCTTAATTCTGATTCAAGAATGTAATAATTCTGTTTTCCTCCTCCTGAAAGAGCATTTGAAATTATTTGTTCTGGAAACTCAATGTCAAAACATTTTTCTTTTGTGAAGCCAAAAAGTCCGCCGATTGCTGACTGAGGGACTTCAATGCATTGTTTAGTTGTTGTCTTTCCAAGGGTTATTGAAGAATTTTGATAGATGTAAACCTGAACTTCATATTGTCCTTCACTTAAATTTATTGTTTTTTGTTCTGGATATGAAACCATGCTTGAAAAACTTCCATCCTGTGAAAAGAAAGAGATAGTTGCCTGCCCGTCGTAATTAGCGCCGTCTAAATTTAAGTTTACGCCCATTTCATAAATCCTATCCATTACCACATCAACGCTTCCAGAATTTATCGTTGAATAAAGATGCCTTGTTTCTTTGAATCCATTTGCTCTCGCGATTATGTCACCGTTGGCACATTGAGGAAATCCTGCTGTAAGAACTCCAGAGTTTGCTTTCCCAATTTCACACTTTGTTCCAAAACATTCATATGAAATATCTGCAGAATTTACTGGATTTAGTTTAGTGTCATAAAGATTCACTTTTATTTCAGTGTTATTTTTGTCGCAAATTTCTGGAAGAGATATTTCAACTGCAGTTGCATCAAGCGCGTGCCTTGGCTTGTTTCCTTGAATTACCAAAGCAACAGGGAATTGAAAAATCTCATTGCCGCTGAATACCTGCACTAAAACAGGATATTTTACGTTATAAACAAAATGATAAGGAACATAACAAAATCCAAGAATCCCTAATCCGGGCTGATTTCCTATCGGAGTTGCAAGTAATAACTGCCCTTGAGTTGGAACAACTTCAAAACTATATGGCCAATCCTTTGAGGTATAAAATCTAACATCTGCATCAACCCTTATATCTCCGACAAAATAGTCACTCTCGCTATTCAAATCATTTTTTGTTGTTATTGATTGAGTGTTTTCATAAATTGCGTTTTGCAAATCTTCAAAGACCTTTCTTCCATCCCACACAACAGGACTGCAACTTAGTTCAACGCCATCAACTGGCGCATAAAGTCCAAGCATGTCAATAGTATAATTCTCCAAGAATAAATTTTTCTGTTCATTGTCGTAGACCTCTTTTGCTGCATTGTAAAGTTTTCCAAGCTCTGAGTTTACATTCACAGAATGCCTGCTGACAGAAACAGAATCTTCTTCTTTTACCATAGATAAATCAGAATAAACCAGCACACTTACCTTATTGTCTGAAATCTGAACGTCGGCGCTTGAATTGCCTAAATATATCTCATATCCCTGTTCGTAGTAATTACCAAAATTGCATTCTTTTATTTTTTCAGAAACAAAAATCTCAAGTTGCTTTTCAATATCTGCTTTTGCAGGAACCTGTTCTTTTTCAATATTATTTCCAGAGACATAATACCAATATGGAATAGGATTGCCTAAAAAATCAAGCTGTGACGAAAAAGGCATGTGATTGCTTCCTAGTTCAAACTCAGGCAAATAAATATAACCCGCTTGGTTTTCCAATAAAGCAATTCCAGTTAGTGTATCCTGCTCAATGCATGAAAGAAAATTCGTGTAGGCCGGCTGAAATGTTTCGGGAATTGATGGAATTAAAAAATACCCCCTTAATGCAAAAAAAGTGGCGATTGAGCCAACAATCACTATTGCAATTATTATGAAAATTGTCAGTTGAGCCCGGCTATTCCCAAGAGAATTATTTCTCACCTTTTTTCACCCCACTAATTTTCTTTTTTATCAGGTCTATTATCTCGGTATTGATATCCTGTTTTATGCTCTCTTTAAATTTTTCCCAAAGCTTTTCATCTTCAACGAGAAGTAAATACTTTTTCATGCACACCCTTTAGACATATTTTGGAAAATACAATATATAAAGGTTTCTTAATAAATTACTAAATTACTTAGTAAGTTAGTAACTGGTTTGTAATATAAAAGCAAATTTACTTTGGAACTGGCTTCTTTGACATCAAAGCTATCACTGCCGCAATTAACAGCATAAAACCGCTGACAGCAATTATCCAAAAATCAAAGTCCTCAAAAAAATCAGGTGTCTTGAAAAAACCAAATGATTGATTGATTAGGTAGAGCCCAAATAAAAGATACAGCAGAACTATTATTGGTTTAAACCTCATGGTAAATTACTATAAACATTATATTTAAATATTTCTTGTTTTCTAATCAAGACAAAAGGAGACAATTAAAAGGAAAGTTTCTAAAAGAAAACCTGCATGTAAAAGGAGATGTTCTAAAGAAACTTGGCTAGTAAAAGGAGATGTTCTAAAGAAGAACCTTGGTTCTTTTTTATGGCCTTGTAGTCCAACGGCTAAGACGCATCCTTGACGTGGATGAGACCGAGGTTCAATTCCTCGCAGGGCCATTTT
>JACQLJ010000017.1 GCA_016234065.1 Candidatus Pacearchaeota archaeon | reverse complement strand
TATAAATCCTTAAAAAGCGATAAAACTAAGATTTTTTTATGAGACAAGGTTTTAGTTCAAATGCATACGAAGACGGAACGCACCCAATAGCAAGAGATGCAAAAGAAGGAGATTTAGTTGAATTAGTTTTTGCTCAAAGAGATGGCTATGTAATGCATATTGGATATTCAAGAGGATTTTATAATGGACACTTGCATATTACCCCCTCTGATCCTCCAGGTCCAACTAATGCTTTTATTCTTTCAGGAATTAGAGAATACAGAATTCACAGAAATGATTCTAATTAATTTTATAAATCACATTTATATTATTGTATTATGAAAATTCTTGCATTGCATGTTGATTACATAAGATTCAAGCCACTGAAAAAAGCGCTGAAAAACATCCCTGAATTGTCTGAAAAAGAAAAGAAAGAAATGCATGTTAAGGAAGCGTTAGCTGTTTTGATCTCTATTGAGAAAGGAGATACTGATTCTGACAAAATTGTGCAGGAATTAGTAAAAAATGTTAAAGAAATTGCCGGAAAAGTTAACGCTGAAAAAATTGTTCTCTACCCTTATGCGCATCTTTCAAGCAATTTGGCTTCTCCGGAAAAGGCAACGGAAATTTTAGAGAAAGCGGAAAAAGAATTGAAGAAAAGTAAATTCAGCGTCGTTGAGAAAGCGCCTTTCGGCTATTACAAAGAGTTTGAACTCAAAGTGAAAGGACATCCGCTTTCAGAATTAAGCAGGGAAATAAAAGTTGAATCTGTTGGAAAAGAAGTAGAAGAAAAAGTTGATGCCTCAAAATTATTAAATGAAATCTCAAAAACAAAACTTGACACTTCCAAATTGAAGGAAAATGACCATAGAATAATAGGGCAGCAGATGAAATTATTTATGTTTCATGAAAGTTCTCCAGGAATGCCCTATTGGCTACCAAAAGGACTGATTGTCTACAACGAACTGATAAAATTCTGGCGAGAAAAACATGAAAAGTTAGGGTACCAGGAAATCATGAGCCCTTTAGTAAACAAAAAACAGCTCTATCAAATTTCAGGACATTGGGAACACTATAAAGAAAATATGTTTATATCTGAAACAGAGGAAAATGAAATTTATGGTGTGAAGCCGATGAATTGTCCTAATGCAATGCTTGTTTTCAAATCAGAATCAAGAAGTTATAAGGATTTGCCTTTAAGATTATCAGATACAGATAGGTTGCACAGATTTGAATTGTCTGGAACATTAAACGGACTTTTAAGAGTTAGATCATTTCAGCAAGATGATTCTCATAATTTTATTTCAGAAGACATGATAAAGTCAGAGTATAGGCATATTTTGGAAATATGTGACACATTCTACAAAATTTTTGGAATGGAATACTCATTTCGCCTGGGCACAAGACCAAAAAAATTCCTTGGCGACAAAAAAGTTTGGGACAAAGCAGATAAAGAGTTGAAAGATATTTTGAAAAATTCTGGAAGGAAACATACAATTGCTGAGGGAGATGGTGCATTTTATGGGCCTAAAGTAGATATTATTATGAAGGACTCTCAGGGAAGAGAGTGGCAAATGGGAACAATCCAATTGGATTTTCAACAACCAGAAAGATTTGAGTTAGAATACACAGACAAGAACGGAAAAAAGAAAACCCCTGTTGTTGTTCACAGAGTAATTTACGGAAGTTTGGAAAGATTCATTGGTATTTTGTTAGAGCATACAAATGGACGACTGCCAACATGGCTTGCGCCGATTCAAGTAAGAGTTTTGAGTTTCACAGACAGAAATGTTGAACATGCAAAACAAATAATTAAGAAACTTGGAGAGCAAATTCCGGAATTGAGAATTGATGCTGACTTCAGAAACACAACTGTTCAGGCAAAAGTAAAGGATGCGGAAATAATGAGAATTCCTTACATCATTACAATTGGTGATAAAGAGGAAAAAGAGAAAACATTGGCGATAAGAGTTAAGGGAAATTCAAAGATACAGACATCTAAATTGAATGATTTTTCTGAAAGTTTGAAAAAGGAAATAACGGAGAGGAAATGAAAAAACATAATCAAAAAATAATTTATATAAAAATTAAGAATAATTACTTAAAATGAAACACAATTGGAAGTTTTTGTCCTAGCAGAGACATGTATTTTAATAACACCAATTATTTAAATGTTTCTAGTTTTAATTTTGGAACAGAGCTTGTGCACCAGAAGCACAATTGGAAGTGCACTTGCCTCATAAGCAAGGTCCTAGCAGACATCTGGGTTCAATTCCCAGCTGGGGCGCGGCTCTGTTATTTAAAAGATGAAATTAGTTACAAAGAGATTGATTCTTAGGGATTTAATTTCTAAGGATGCTAAAGATTTGGTAGAAAATGGTAATGATTTGATAGTTTCAAGATACTTAGCATTAGTTCCTTATCCTTATACAATTAAAGAGGCAAAAAAATTTATTTCTAAATGTATAAAAGACACTAGGAAAAAACCAAGAAAAATTTATAATCTCGGAATAGAGTTAAAACCTATACGAAAATTAATTGGAATGATTGGCTTAGCAGATGTTAATGAATTTAATGGAACTGGTGAAGTTGGTTATTGGCTTGGCAAAAAATATTGGAGACAAGGAATAATGACTGAGGCGTTTACTGCTATAATTGACTTCGCATTTAAAAAATTGAAACTAAGAAGAATTGATGTAAGTGCTTCCGTGGAGAATGAGGCATCTAACAACTTAATAAAAAAGATGAGTTTTAAACTTGAAGGCATTAGAAGAAAAAGAATAAAAGCGAAATCAACTGGAAAAATTCACGATGAAATTGTTTATGGATTGCTTAAGGAGGAATGGAAAAAATGAATGGTTCAATCTGCGTTTTTGGAGATAGCATTGTATGGGGGGCGTATGATTCTGAAAAAGGCGGATGGGTCAATAGACTAAGAATTTTTCTTGCTGAAAAAGACATAGAAGTTTATAATTTAGGAATATCTGATGATGACTCTAGCGATTTATTAAAGAGATTCAAAAAAGAATGTGAAGCCAGAAAACCTAGGGTAATAATTATTGCAATAGGAACAAATGATTCACAATATGTAAACAAAGAAGGTAATTTCTATGTTCAAATTGATGAATTCCAAAAGAATTTAGATGAGATATTATTTCAAGGGAAAAAATTTACTAGAAAAATAGTTTTTGTTAGTGCTTTAAAAATTAATGAATCAAAAATGCCTATGGTTTTTGAAGATGGTAAGAAATATTTTTACACAAATAAAAATCTTATTAAATATATGGAAAAAATAAAAGAACTTTGTAGTAAGAATGGAATAGATTATATTGAATTGTTTAATTTGTTAGATAAAAAGGATTTATATGATGGAATTCATCCTAATTCCAAAGGTCATGAAAAAATATATAAAAAGGTTAAGGACTTTTTGGTAAGAAGTGATTACTTAAAATGAACTTGCACTTTTACCTTGAAAGGCTTCATGAAACTGATGTGTTTAAAGAATTTTCCAAAAAGAACAAAAGTGCTTATTTATGTTCTGCATTTTTCGTGATTGATAAAGAAAGCAACGACAACAATCAGCATTTTGATTTCTTTGTTCCTAAAGAAAAAAAGGCGTTTAGTTTTCAGTCATCAAATAATATGCAAGAGGAGTTGAAGTTAGTTCCTCTTGAAAGTTTTGCTGACAAAATACCTGAAAAAATAAAAAATATAGGGATAGATTTCAAGGAAATTGAACAAATAATTCTTGGTGAAATGGAAAAAAACCAGGTTAAAAACAAGATTCAAAAGATGATTTTTTCGTTGCAGAAAATCAAAGGAAAGGATATGCTTTTATGCACCATTTTTATTTCTATGTTGGGTATGGTAAACTTAAACATTGATGTTAAGACCAAAAAAGCACAAGAATTTAAAAAAAGGTCTTTATTTGATATGATTAAGATTGTGAAGAAATAAGAAAATTTATAAACAGGGATTTAGTTCTGAAAAAATGGCTGAAGATTTATACAGAAAGATAAACGGCTTTTTTGGAACTCCCATGGAAGAATGGAAAGCAGAAATATCTTCTCAAGGAGAAATTGAATATTTAAGAGAAATTGATGCTGCTTTTGAAAATAGAAATAGGGGATTGTATGATAATTTTCCATCTGGAATTGCAGACGGCGAGGTAAATTATTTCAGAAGAGAGATTCAAAACAGAATTGCAGTTTTATTGGATTCAAAACTAAATGTGGGTGTTGTGGTTCCAGATAAAGGTAACTCAAGATTTGATGTTGTTTAAGGTTTTCTAACAACAATGTCTATGTTATTCTTTGAATAAAATCCGTTTGGGTTTGTGCTATTGTTGACACTAACTATGATAAATCCCATCTTTTTTAACAACTCAACGATTTCATCTGTTTCATAAAGATAGTAATATCTCATATATTCTTTCCCTTCATAATTCCAAGGAATTAGAGATTCCTTATCGCTGTCTTTGAATCTTTCCTGATTTTTATCCCATACACTAATCCAGCATTCAGAATTTCTTTTCATAACTCGGAATAGTTCCTTAAGGGTTTTCTCCCTGTCTTCTTCAGACGGAATACATTGAAGAACTGCGCTGAAAACAACAGCATCAAAAAAATCATCCTGAAAAGGAAGATTGCTTGTTTCTGATTTAAAGAGTTTGACATTAATTTTATTTTCTTCAGCAAACTTTTTTGCATATTCAAGCATTTTTTCTGAAAAATCAACACCATAAATTGTTCCTTTAATTTCAATAAAGTTTCTTCCGCTTCCACACCCCAAATCAAGGACTTTTCCTTTTTTATCTCTTAGAAATTCAACCACTTCAGCAATCGGTTCTTTTCTAAACGTTTGCCATGGCTGAGCGATTGCATCCCAGACCTTTTCTTGATTTTCCATAACTTAATGAAAAGATAAACTCTTTAAAAGGATTGTTAAAAATAGATGCATAAATGTTTATAAATTAGAAATCTTTTATGCTATGATGTCAAAAAAAGTGGTGCATGCTATATTTCTAATAACATTTCTCTTGTCAATTTCTTTTGTAAGTGCAAATAGTTTTACAGATTGGTTCAATGATTTTTTTAAAATAACAGGGCAACAAACAGAAAATAATACAACAAACACAACTACAATTACACCAGTTGTTTCAATGGATTACCTTGTTGTTAATGGAAGCAACATTATAATGAATTATTCAAAGAATTTTAATGAATGCGTACATCTCGTGGACAGCAATTTTAATTCTGTTACCTCAGCTATTGAGTGTAATCCAGGAGGTTGGGTACTCAGACCTTTGGATTATTATAGTGTGACAGTTGGGCAAAGCTACAAGTTTTGCAATGTAAATAACAACAGCATTTGTAGCCAGTTGATGCAACTTATCAATATAACTTATATTTCAACGACAAATACAACAAATGCTACGACAACTCAAAATGTTATTTCTTGCACTGATTCTGATGGAGGGTTGGTATATGAAACACCTGGATCAGTAACAATTAATTATTCAACAGGAGGTAGCACTCGTTCTGATGACAATTGTTTTACTTATGTTGATAATAGTACTGGTGCAACTATCACGAATCTTGCTGAACACTATTGTGACGGATTAGAGATGAAACGAGTTAATTTTAGTTGTCCTTCTTGCACGAACAGAGCATGTCCAATATCTTCATCAACAACCAATGTTACATGCACTAACACAGATAGCAATGTTAATGAAAACCCAGGAGGAGTAGACCAAAATGGATTAAGCAATGGATGGAATCCTGCCATAGCAGGAACACTTACACTTTCATTTTCAAATGGGACAATATTATCATTTACAGAATCTTGTTCATCTGATGGAAAAGTTATTGAATACTCTTGCTCCACTGCTACTGTTACTAGATATGGCTCATCTTTAGTTAATTGTGCAAGCGGAACTAACTGTGTAAGTGGTGTTTGCGTTTCCACAAATCCAAATTTAATTTTTGGATATTGCAAGATTGCTTCGTCTGGATTAAGTGCACAGTCGGGCACAATTTTAACTCAATCTGATTGCAATATTTATTGTAACCAAGTTCGAGCAAGTAATCCAAGTTATAGCCCAACGAGTTTAGTTTGTTCATTTACACCATCAGGTTTGTCAACCGCAACGATTTTGCCTTATAATGCATCAATAATACCTACAAATACAACCAGTGTGACATTAACAACAACTACGAGTAGCAGTGGAAGTTCTAGTGGCGGTTCAGGAGGTGGTGGTTCATCAGGAGGCGGAGGAGGGGGCGGAACTGGATTTATTTTTGGAAAAGCCCCACCAACTGCAGTAGGAATTATTGGGGAAAGAAATAATATATTTGCAATAAACAAAGAACAGTCAAGAATAACTACGCCTCAAGGAGTGGAAGCAAGAAGCCAGGTCGCTCTGCAGATTGATGAAAATTCTGGCAAGGCATATGCAGTAACTGTTAGTGGTGATAAAAAGGAAATAATTTTCTCGCCGGATAATGCGCAAAACATAGCAAAGGAAATCGTGGACATAGAGATTGTTGGAAATATTGTCATGAAAGAAGATAATGGAAAGGTTGTCTACAATGTGGAGGCAACAAAGGAAGTTAAAGTATTCGGATTCATAAAGACAAAAATGAATGTTCAGGCAAATGTTGATGTGACAAGCGGCGAGATTGTGAACGTTGAAAAGCCATGGTGGGCAGTATTTACAAACTTTAGATAATTCTTTAAAAGGATTGTTGGATTATAATTTTATGAACCAATTAGTAAAAAAACCAGTAAGAACAATTTCAGGAGTCACTCCTTTAACTGTTGTTTTAAAACCGAGAAAATGCGACCATGGAACATGCATTTATTGTCCTGGAGGAGATAGTGTTCCTCAGAGTTACACAAACAAAAGTCCTGCAATAATGCGTGCCTTAGCGTTGAGTTTTGACCCTTATCAACAAGTCATGAATCGTCTTGATGTTTTGAAAAAAATGGGACATCCAACTGACAAAATAGAAATAATAGTTCTCGGAGGGACTTTTTTGCAATATGAAATTGATTACCAGCATGAATTCATAAAGAGGTGTTTTGATGCACTTAACGGAAAAGATTCTAAAAATCTGGAAGAAGCAAAAAAATTAAATGAAATATCTGAACATAGATGTGTTGCTTTGTGCATTGAAAATCGTCCTGATAATTGTTCTCCTTCAGAGATTAGGCGAATGCTGGAATTTGGTTGCACAAGAGTAGAATTGGGAGTTCAAATGCCGGACGATGAAATTTACAAAAAAACAAACAGGGGACATAGTGTTCAAGATGTGATTGATTCAACAAAACGACTGAAAGACGCCGGATTTAAAATTGGTTATCACATAATGCCCGGATTGCCTTACAGCAATAGAGAAAAAGATTTGAAATTGTTCAGAATGATTTTTGAAAATGAGAACTTTAGGCCAGACCAGTTGAAAATTTATCCTTGTCAGGTTGTTGATGACTCTCCTTTGGCTAAGACATACAAAATAATAAAATTCAAGCCATATACTGAACAGGAAGCAAAAGAAATAATGGAAGAGATGATGAGAATAATTCCTGAATATTGCAGAGTCATGAGAATGATGAGAGAATTTCCAAGAGAGAAATTAATTGAAGGAATTGAAAAACTTGATTTGAGAAAAGACATTGAGGATGATTTGAGAAAAAACAAAGAAAAAATCAAAGAAATCAGGATGAGAGAAGTTGGCTTTAATAAAAACGTTGATGTGAAAGTGAAATTAAAAACCACTGAATATGATGCAAGCGGTGGAAAAGAATATTTCTTGGAATTTGTGAATAAAAAAAGTATTTTATTTGGCTTGCTGCGTCTGAGAGTTTTTAAAAATAATGCATTTGTAAGAGAACTCCATGTTTATGGAAAAGCCGCAATTATTGGAGAGAAAAGCGATGAATCGCAGCAGCACAAAGGAATTGGAAAACTGCTGATGCATGAAGCAGAAAAAATTGCAAAGGAAAATAAAATTAAGAAATTGAAAGTAATTTCCGGCGTCGGTGTCAGAGAATATTACAAAAATCTCGGATACAATTTAGAAAAAAATTATATGGTTAAGGAGATTTAGATTTTATAGACCTTATTGTGATGTTCATACTTTTCTATTATGACCACTTTTCTTTTTTCATCAATAGAATAAACAAGAACAAAATTACCAATGTGGACTCTTCTAAAATTTTGCATAGGCGCTTTCAATGGTTTAAAATGGTGCGGGTTTTCTCTAATTTCTGTTATCTTTTTAGTTATATACTCAAATGAAACTTTGTCTTTCTTTGCGAGTTTTATAAAAATTCTATTAATATTTTCCCTAACCTCTAAATTATACATATTAATTATAATGAGAAGCAAAATCCTTTATTCTAATAACTTTTTCTTTTTGTGCTTCAAGAATTTCTTTTATAAATTCAGGTCTTAGTTCTGGTTCAAGCATCTCCTTCCCATAAGATTCAATTATAAGATTAATAGCTTCGCTTTTATCCTTTAAATTTTCCTTGGCTTTGATTATATTCAATACTCTGTTTGCCTTTTCATCAATATTCACTATTGCTTTGACCATATTAATATGGTATTAACACTAAGTTAATAAACTTTTTGTTGAACTTTACGCCCCGACCGAGCTTAGAACCTGAAAAGAACCAAGTTTCTTTTCTAATTTCCTTTCTTTCTTAAACTGATTTCTTCAAACCCCAAAATGCTATTTCACTTCGCTCAACAGCATAACGCCCCCTCCGGGATTCGAACCCGGGTCTCGTCCGTGAAAGGGACGGATACTTGGCCTCTATACTAAAGGGGCTTCAATTATAAAATCACAGAAATAGTTTTTAAAATTACCCATTACAAATGAGCCCCATGAAAAGAACCCGCTGGTTCTTTTCTAATCTCCTCTAATCACTAAACGGCGATTTCTAATTGCCTCCGGTGAAATCGCATAGAAACCCGCTGATGAAATCGCAAAAAGAACCAAGTTTCTTCTAGAATTTTCCCTTTTCGTTTAAACCTATTCAACAAATCCTCACGTTTGATAATGAGCCCGCGAGGATTTGAACCTCGGACCCCTGCCTCTCTCAGAGTAAAAACCTCCTGCGGGTTTTTACGAATCCAGCATCCATTGATGTGTTCGCTCCACAGAGAAATACAATTCTTTTCATTGAATTGCACTCGTATAAGAGCAGTGCTCTGCCAAGCTGAGCTACGGGCTCGTTAAATCAAAACTTATTTTTCATATTTAAAACTTTGCAGATAAGCCCGGAAAAGCTTAAATAAAAGCAAACACAATATAGATTATGGAATCTGAGGAAATTAAATCAGAAGATATTAGAAAACTAATCAAAGATGTGGCAATGATAAAGGGCATTCTGTTTATTGATGAAAAAGACCCCGAAGGAGAGATTTCGGACTGGGCGAAAAATGCGCTTGAAGAAGCGAGAAAGAGAAAGAGAAAGATACCTCATGAAGAAGCAAGAAAAATGATTCTTGGAAAATGACTTATTCAATTGAATGGGATGAGGCAGCCATTAAATTTTTGAAACAACTTGAGAAAGATACTGCTGAGAGAATTTTAAATAAACTAGAGCAAATCAAAGAAAACCCCTTCAGATATTTTGAACATTATGAAGGAGAACATTATAAACTGAGAATTGGGGATTACAGATTGTTAGTTGATGTGAACTTTGACAGGAAGATTTTAACTATTCAGTTATTGGATAAAAGAGCCAGAATCTATAAAAGATAATTATTTTCTCATCCAACAAATTTATATAATTAAAATCCGTCTTAAAAACATAAAAATAGGTGTGAAAAATGAAGGGTCTCTTTATAAATTACAATAATAAAAAACAATTAAATTTATTTATATTTTTCTGTTTTTTTCTGTTTGGTTTTTCAGGATTTTTGTCTGCAGTAACAATAGCAGATGACCTTCACTTAAATTTGCAGGTTTTAAACTCAAACGGAAGCATTGCGCAGGAAAAGACATTTGCGTTTGCCTTTAACATATCTAATTCAACTGATTGCGCAGTGGCAAATATTGTCTACTCAAATCTGACAACTAGAGAGACAGACGCAAGAGGAATTGTTTCTCTTTATCTTAATAATATTACAATGGATTTCAATCAGCAATACTGGCTTTGTTATTACAGAAATGGAACTTTGGTTGACACGATAAGTTTTGCGAAAAATCCTTATTCATTTAGAACAACGTCTGTAAACTTAACCAACGTGACTGCGAATTCAAATTTCACAAGTTCTTACAACATAACAGCGCAATGGTTTTTAGGGCAACTCAATGCTTCTAATGTTACCAATGACATTTGGATAAGTTGGGCAGAGGCAATAAATGGAACTCTTGCTTCATGGGCGCAAGTAACTAATGGAACTATGACCTCTTGGGTGAATGCAATTAACGGGACTTTAGCATCATGGGCTCAAGTAACTAATGGAACAATGGCATCGTGGGCTAATGCAATTAACGGAACTTTAACAACTTGGACACAATCTATTAACGGAACTCTTGCAAGAACAGATGCTGCAAACACTTTCGGTGCATTTAATCAGACATTTGACACAAATACTTTTTTTATCAATAATAATGCAAATAGAGTTGGAATTGGAACTACGACTCCGCAACAAACACTGAATGTTGTTGGAGACATTAATGTTACAGGAGGCGGAAACTTCTCAGGAACCTATGGTTTCAATGGTGGTTGGGAGTCAAATGGATTGACAATACAAAATGGCGATTTGTATGCGCAGACAATTTTTGTTTACAATTTAACAAGCTTGAGCGTGAATAGTTTGTTAGTCAACGGGAGCATTATCCCTCAGTTTGGATGGGATAATGTTTTTGACATTGGAAATGCTTCGTTAAGATACAGAAATTTGACACTAGGGGGAAATGCATCTATTAACGGAAGCGTTTATATTTTTAATAATATAACTTTAGGAGATGCAAGCACAGATTACATAATCGCAAATGCACAGGTTGCAAGTCATTTTATTCCTATAGACAATGTAAGGGATTTAGGAAGTTCTGCAAATAGATGGAGAGTTGCTTACGTTGATGTTTTGAATGCGAATTCCCTTGCTGCAGGAGACGTGAATGTATCAGGAACAAATTTTGATACATTCACTATTCATACAAACAATTCAGGAGATGATGCAACAAATGTATCATTGGCATTTGAAAGAGGAACTCCTGTAACAAATGCAGTTATTAAATGGGATGCAAACAGCAAGAGATTTGATTTTAACTTCCCTGTATTTTTAGCTGCAAATGCAAATCTTACAATTGATGATTTCTTTTTTGTTGATTCGTTGAATAACAGAGTTGGTATTGGAAACACAACGCCGGCTCACAATTTAACAATCAGAGGAACATTTAATTTGAGCAACACTTCAAATTATCAGGTTTTAACTTCTTCAACTGACGGAAATGTTACCATTGACACTTCAACGCTTTTCGTTGACGCTGTTTCAAACAGAATTGGAATCGCAACTACAACTCCACAAAACACATTGAATGTTGTTGGGGACATTAATGCGACAACGAGTGTATTTGCGCAAAACACAAAGAATCTTTCAATAGGATATGATTATGCGACTAACGGAAGCCTCATAAATTGGGCAACTGCATACAATGGAACATTAGCTAAAACCGACGCTGCAAACACATTCGGAGCGTTCAATCAGACATTTGACACAAATACTTTTTTTATAAATGCGAATGATAACAGAGTTGGAATAAACACAACTTCTCCATCAACAATGTTGCATGTAGTTGCAGGGGGAACAACTGGTTTAAGAATTGACTATCCTGATGATAGTGTTGGTTCTGCTATCCAACTGAGAGGTAGTTCAAACAGTGCTTATGGTTTTGACATAGACATAGATGACGCTGTTGATGGAAAATTTATTTTGAAGCGTGTTGTAAATAGTGTAAAAAGCAATGTTATTGGAGTAGATAGGGCTACTGGAAATGTTGGGATTAATACTTCAACTCCACAAAACACTTTGAATGTAATAGGAAGTTCAAATTTTACAAATTCAGGAACAATATCAAAAGGGTTGTTTGTAAATTCAACAGGGTATGTTGGAATAAACACAACCTCACCGCAAAACACTTTGAATGTTATCGGAACATTGAATGTTACAAATGGAACAAATTCAATTCCAACATTAGTAACATACACTAACGGAAACACATCATTCAGAAATGGATTGCTGTTTGTTGATGCTGTAAGCGGAAGGGTTGGAATTAATAACACTGCACCTT
>JACQLJ010000016.1 GCA_016234065.1 Candidatus Pacearchaeota archaeon | reverse complement strand
TGTTTTTTTGTTTGATGAAAACCTACACTAGTATGCAACCCGGAGACAGAGTTGAAATTCACCTTATTAAGAAAATTTATGAAGGAATCTTATTGCAAATTCCAGAAAATGAAAAAGGGATTGTTCTTTTGAAACTGGATTCTGGATACAATATCGGATTTAATAAAAAGGACTTGCTAGAAATAAAGTTAGTTAGAAAAACCACAGAAAAAAACCTCAACGGCCTCGTCGGATTCAATGAAACCTTAAAAAAACCCTCTGAAAAGCCGAACATTGCAATGATATTAACAGGAGGAACAATTGTTGCAAAACTCAATCCAAAAAAGGGGGGAGTTGACTGGCTCACTACTCCTGAAGATTTATTCAAATACTATCCTGAATTGTTTGAAAAAGTCAATGTTGTGAAAGTTGAATCTCCATTCATGAAAGCGTCAGAAGATATGGACTTCAAGGACTGGCAGAAAATTGCAAAAACCGCAGAGAAATATTTGAAAGACGGAAATATAAAAGGAATAATAATCACGCATGGGACTGATTTTCTCCATTATACTTCTGCTGCGCTAAGTTTTTTTTTAAAAAATGTGAACAAACCAGTTGTGCTTACATACAGCCAAAGAAGTATAGACAGAGCATCTTCAGACGCAAACTTGAATTTGCGATGCGCTGCAATCGCCGCCATGTCAGACATTGCAGAGGTAATGTTGGTAGGACATGCAAACAGCAACGATGATTTCTGCTATGCTCTTCCTGGCACGAAAGTAAGAAAAATGCACACTTCAAAAAGAGATGCATTCAAAGTGATAAACAGAAAGCCGTTTGCAAAAATATTTCCTGACAGAATTGAAATGATTTCTGATTACAAAACGAGAGATGGTAAATTGAAACCAAAAGCAGATGTAAAATTTGAAGAAAAAGTTGCCCTGATAAAAATTTATCCAGGCCAAGACCCAAATATTTTAGACCACTATGCAAAAGAAAAATACAAAGGTTTGGTTTTGGAAATGTCAGGATTAGGACACGCTCCAACTTCAAGAGCAAGAAAATCATGGGTTAAAAAACTAAAAGAAATCCAAAGAAAAGGAGTTATAGTTTGCGCAACGAGCCAGACGATTTACGGGCGACTGGATCCATTGGTTTATTCAAATGGAAGAGAATTATTAGAAACAGGAATAATTTATCTTGAAGACATACTTTCTGAAACCGCTCTTGTAAAACTCGGCTGGATTTTGGCAAAAACAAAAAACAAAGAAGAAATAAAAAAACTGATGCTGACAAATTTTGCCCACGAATTAAATAATAGATTGGAATTTGAAAATGCAAATTGATTATAATAAAATAGGATTAAAATGCGGCTTGGAGGTTCATCAGCAGCTAGATACTCTAAAATTATTTTGCAACTGCCCATCTGTTTTAAGAAATGACTCTTCTGATTTCACCATTAAAAGAAAACTTCACGCTGTCGCCGGAGAAAGCGGAGAGGTTGATGTTGCTGCAAAATATCAGACATCACTAAAAAAAAATTTCATTTATGAAGGATATTCAGATACAACATGCTTGGTTGAACTTGATGAGTCACCTCCATACAATATAAATAAAGAAGCACTAAAAACCGCGGTTCAAATTTCTGAATTGTTGAATGCAAAAATTTTCCAGATAGCACAAATAATGAGAAAAACAGTTGTTGATGGTTCAAATACAAGTGGATTTCAAAGAACTGTATTAATCGCGCATGACGGCTTTATTCAAACAGCTGAAGGAAAAGTGAAGATTGATTCAATTTGCCTGGAAGAGGACTCTGCAAGAATTATTTCTCAAAATGAAAATGAATCTATTTACAGATTGGACCGACTGGGAATACCATTAATTGAAATTTCAACTTCGCCAGACATAAAAACGCCTTCACAAGCAAAAGAAGTTGCACTCCATATTGGAAAAACTCTAAGAAGTTTCAAAGTTAAAAGAGGAATTGGAACAATAAGACAAGATGTAAACGTCTCCATAAAAAAAGGCGAGAGAGTTGAAATAAAGGGCGTGCAGGCGTTGGATTTGATTTCAAAAACAGTGGAACTGGAAGCAGCGCGACAATTAAATATAATCAGCTCGGGTAAAAAGGTCTCTTCAGAAGTTAGAAAGGCATTGATAAATGGGGAAACAAATTTTCTGAGGCCTATGCCAGGGGCTGCAAGAATGTATCCTGAAACCGACTTGCCATTATTAAAAATTTCAAGAGAATTTATTAACGAAGCGAAAAAAAATCTGCCGAAGTTAAAAGACGAGCTTGAGAAGGAGCTTGAGAAAAAAGGGCTAAACAAAGAAATGATAAACCTGTTGCTAAATGAAGGAAAAATAGAAGATTTCAAGGACCTGTTGAAAATTTCAAATAATCCGAATTTGGTTGCAAAAATCCTACTTGTGTGGCCAAAAGAAATTTCAACTCGCAAAAAAATCCCAGAAGAAAAAATTTCAGAATTGTTGAATTTGGACTCACTTGAATTTGTTCTGCAAAGTGTAAAAGAAAAGAAAATTTCAGAGAGTCATTTAAAACATATTCTGGAAAAAATCGCGAATGGAGAAAGCCCTGAAAAGGCAATTTTGATTGAAAAGCACGACGAGAATTCAACAGAGGAAATCGTGCTTAAAATAATAAAAGAAAATCCTGGACTTTCCGTAAATGCTTACATGGGAATAGTCATGAAAGAGTTGAAGGGTAAAATTTCAGGCAATGAAGCAATAAATATAATTAAAAAGTATGTAAAAGAATAATTTATATGAAAACCAGTAACTTAAAAAAAACAGAGAACAGAGTTCCGATTGAAGAAGTTTTCAAAGGACGTGTCGAGCGCAGTAAAGTCGTGGAAGTTGCCGGCTGGGTTCTGAATTCAAGAGAATTAGGGAAAATAAGATTTATTCTTTTAAGGGACTCAACAAGATTAATTCAAATTACAGCTGTGAAGGGAAAAGTGAATGATGGTGTCTTTGACTTAATGAATAAAATCACAAGAGAATCAGTTATTTCTGTTAAAGGAAAAGTTGTTGATTCAAAACAGGCGCCGGGCGGAAAAGAGATTATTCCAGAAGAATTAGTTGTTCTTAATGCAGCAGAGGACTTGCCGATTGACATCCCATTCAATCCAACTGACGAATCAAAAACAGAACTTCCGAAACGACTGGACTACAGATTTCTGGATTTTCATAGGAAAAAAACTCAGGCCGTCTTCAAAATCCAAAATACAATTGCAAATTCATTCAGAGAATTCTTTTACAATAAAAATTTTATAGAAATGCAACCGCCAGGAATTATTGGGGCTGCAAGTGAGGGTGGGACGGATTTATTTGAAGTAAAATATTTTGAAAAAAAAGCATTTCTTGCCCAAAGTCCGCAGTTATACAAACAAATGATTGCATGCTCCCCTATTGAAAAAACATTTATGATAACTCCTGTGTGGCGAGCAGAAAAGCACAACACTACAAGACACATCAATGAAATAAGACAAATGGATATTGAAGTTGCATTCGCAGATCAATTTTCTATAATGAAATTGCTTGAAGAAGTTGTTCAGCATATTGTAAAACAACTTTTGGAGGAAAACAAGGAAGAACTAAATTTTCTCGGTGTTAAATTAAAAATTCCAGAAGCAGTTTATCTCCCTTATGAAGAAGCAATAAAAAAAGTCAGCTCGTCGAATTCAGGGAAGTCGGATGACTTTACACCAGAACAAGAAAGAAAACTCTGTGAGATGAATAAAGGAGACATTGTTTTTACGCATTCTTGGCCTGTTGTGTTAAAACCATTTTACATCATGCCAAAAGATGAAAAGAAAGATGCAAAAATAAGTGAAGGATTTGACGCTCTTTATGGCGGAATGGAGATTTGTTCCGGAGGACAAAGAATTCATCTTCCTGAATTGCTTGTAGAAAGAATAAAGGCAAAAGGATTGAATCCAAAAAATTTCAAGGACTACATTGACTCATTTAGATATGGCGCTCCTCCTCACGCAGGTTGGTCTATCGGATTGGAACGACTGACTCAGATAATATGCGGACTTGATAATGTTAAGGAAGCAACGATGTTCCCAAGAGATCGGGATAGATTGACTCCTTAATTATTTAAACAATTTATCCTTACAATTAACATGGATTTCCTATTCCACAACGTCTCTGAAAAAGAGAAAGAAGAAATTAAGCAAGAAGCAAAAGATATAATGGATTCTTTTTCAAAAAAAATTTCCAAAGTCAAAAAGAAAATTCCTGAATCATTTATTGAAAGAAAGGACTTTGAAAGGGAAGAAAAACAAGGCGCTGAATGTGATAATGATTTCAGAAGAAGAATGCTTGAAAACGCGCCAAATAAAAACGAAAGTTTCATAATTGCGGAGAAAAAGAAATGGTGAAGATTAGAAAAGCAATAAGTAAAGACATTGGAAAAATAAGTCATTTACACAAAGTAGAATACAATAAACCCCCTTATAATGAGGGTTGGACAGATGAAAATTCTTTAAAAAAGATTCA
The DNA here is from genome assembly GCA_016234065.1 of Candidatus Pacearchaeota archaeon. Taxonomy (GTDB): domain Archaea; phylum Nanobdellota; class Nanobdellia; order Pacearchaeales; family GW2011-AR1; genus JAGVWT01. The sequence goes on along the minus strand of JACQLJ010000016.1, from coordinate 234 downwards.
AGAATATTTTAATTCGAAAACAACATGGATTATGGAGGAGAATGGAAAAATGATGGGGTTTCTTATTGGAACAGTTCAGCCAATGGATGATGGTATAAAAGGATTTATTTGGGAAATAGTAATATCAGAAAAATACCAAAACAAAGGTCTTGGGAAAAAATTTATGGAGTTTTTTGAGGGTTACACTAAGAGTAAAAAAGTTTCCCGACTTGGGCTAATGACTAACACTAAAAC